>JAPULJ010000638.1 GCA_027295145.1 Alphaproteobacteria bacterium
CTCTTTGTCCTCAGGCTTGGCGGCATCGACGCTGCGCTTGGTGAGCCGTACGGGCCTATGTGTTCGTGCGCGGTTTTTCATGGCGGCCTAGATTAATTCGAGGGACCACCTAGGGACCACGCTATATCCAACCGCTGCAAACTCGGACAAACAGATTTGGCCCTTAGTGCCCTGAATTGCTTGCTATACCCATACTAGAGCAAACACGCGCAAATCGCCACATATTAATGACCGTGTGAGATTTACTCACCGGCTTTTGACAACCTCAATCGCGCGCACTCCCAATTTTCGGCGTATGTCGCGCGCCTCGCTACAATGCAAAAAAAAACCCAGCCAAACCGTGTCCAACTACTAACATCATGCTCTAGTCCCGCATGCGGCGGCGCAGGTAATTGAGCAGGTCGATGGTGGTGACGAGGCCGTGATACTTGTTGTCGTCGACGACCAGCGGCACGTAGCCGTCGTTGAGGATCGGCAGGAGGTCGCTTGGGTCGGTGTCCAGCGGCACGGTCTTGAGGTTGGTTGCCATCGCCTCGCGGACGGGGTGGGAGAACTTTTCCTCGTTGTCGAGCACGGCGAGAAGGATGTCGGTCTCGTTGATAACGCCGACGATCTTGCCGTCGTCGATTACCGGTAGCTGGGAGACGTCGTAGAGCTTCATCCGCGCGTAGGCCGTGGTCAGGAGATCGCCGGGGGCCACGGTATAGTCGGCGCGATCGGCGTGGCGCCGGGCGATCAAATCGCGCAAATCGCCAAAGCTCTCGCGTTTGATGAATCCCTGATCGATCATCCAGTAGTCGTTGTACATTTTAGAGAGGTACTTCAGACCGCTGTCCGGCACGAATGTCACGACGCGCTTGGGCTCGGACTGCTCCCTGCAATACCGCAAGGCGGCGGAAAGCAACGTGCCGGTCGAGGAGCCGCCCATGATCCCCTCCTTGGCAAGCAGTTCGCGGGCGGCGTCCAGGCTGTCGGCATCCGAGACCATGTAGGTCTTGGCGATAAGCGAGAGGTCGCCGATGGGCGGCAGCTCGTCCTCACCGATGCCTTCGACCAGCCATTGTCCGGCCGTCAGAAGCTCGCCTGTCTGCACGTAGGGTCCGACCATCGAGCCTTCGGGATCGGCGAACACCATCTCGACATGCGGGGCGATCTTTTTCATGTACCGGCCGACCCCGGTGAGGGTGCCGGCGGTGCCTATGCCGGCGACGACGGCGTCGAGGTCGTGGTCCATCTGCTCCCAGATCTCGGGGCCGGTGTGCTCGACATGAGCGCGCCAATTGTCGGGATTTCCGTGCTGGTAGATGTAGTGGGCGCCCGGGGTCTCCTCTGCGATGCGCTTGGCCATGTCCTGGTAGTTTTCGGGGTGACCGGGGGGCACGTCCGAGCGGGTCACCAGCACTTCGGCGCCGAGCGCGCGCAAATGGTAAATCTTCTCCGCGCTCATCTTGTCGGGGATGACGATGATGACCTTGTAGCCCTTGTGGGCGCCGACGAAGGCGAGGCCGATGCCGGTGTTGCCGGAGGTCGCCTCGACGATGGTGCCGCCGGGTTTGAGCTTGCCGGACTTCTCGGCCCCCTCGATCATGGTCACGGCGATGCGGTCCTTGATCGAGCCGCCGGGGTTATTGTTTTCCAGCTTGACGAAGAGCCGGCACTTGCCGGTGTCGAGCCTGGTCAGCTCGACCATCGGCGTGTTGCCGATCAACTCGATCATGCTTTTGAATGCTGTCATGGTTCTGCTCGTCAATGACCGGTTGAGTTAGCCGGTTAGCGGGCCTCACCGGGTCTGGATATCACCCGAGCCCCGCTCCTGCCAGCGGTCCAGCGCCTGCATCCGCCAATATTCGAGCTGGGTCGCCAGCCGGCCCAGGGGGCCACCCGCCCAGCGCGCGCCGAATGGTGCGAAGAGCCGCCAGCGCTCGTCACCTTCGGCAATGGCCCCGGCGATAAGTAATCCACCGCTCGCCGTGGTGTTGATCCCATGGCCGCCGAACGCGGTGCAGGACCACAGCCCGGGCGCAATTTCGCCGACGATGGGCATCTTATGAACGGCGTAACCCATCAGCCCGCTCCATGCGTGGGTGATGCGAAAATCGCCGAGGCTGGGATAGATGCGCAGGATGTCGCGCTTCAAAAGGGCGGCCAGCTGGTGCGGCTGGGAGCGGCGCGTGGTGATCCGCCCGCCCCACATCAGCCTCCCGTCGCTGAGCTTACGGTAATAATCGCCGGCGCGGCGGGTATCACCGATGGCGCCGGGAAACCCGATCGCCTCGTTAAGCCGCACGAGCATCGGCTCGGAGGTCACGACGTAGGTTGCGACCGGCACGATCGCCCGGTCGAGGGGCGGGTGAAGCCCCGATAGCGCCCCGTAGGCCGATCCCGCGAGGACGACATGGCCCGCGCGAACCGAGCCGCCTGGCGCGGCGATCCGCCAATAATCGTGCACCCGCGAAACCGACCCCGCCTGGCTTGCCTCGAAAATCGATGCGCCGGCCCGCGCCGCCGTCGCGGCCAGCGCGTTGGCGTAGGCCAGGGGATGAATGTCGAAGGATTCCGGATCGTAGAGGCCGTCGTGATAACTCGTTGTGCGAAGGCTCTCGCGAACGGTTGCGGTGTCCCAGACTTCGAACCGGTGGCCGTAATCCGCTTCCAGACGGTTGCGGGTTCGTCTGATCTTATCGGGGCAGCTATGGCGGGTCAGCCGTAGGCGGCCCTGGCCACCGAGGATACCGGCGAAGTCCGGCTCGGACAGGCATTTACGAACATACACAGCTCCCTCGCGGGATAGATCGTAGAGCTCTTTGGCGTGCGCCTTACCAAGCCGCCTTTCGAGGGCAAAAATGTCGGCCGCATAACCGGGCGAGACGAAGCCGCCGTTGCGCCCCGAGGCGCCCCAGCCGATGCACCTGGCTTCGAGCAGGACAACGCCGCGTCCACGCCGGGCAAGCTCGCGGGCGACGGTCAGCCCGGCGAACCCGCCGCCGATGACGCAGGTCTCGGTTTCGATATCGGCGTTGAGCTTGGGATATCCCGGCGCGGCTGGTGTGCTCGCCGCATAGTAACTATCGGTGTGGCCGCTATCCGGCTTGGTCATTCCGCAGCAAACAACGCGCCGATCAAAGCGCCGCGCTGGGCCGGGCGCTGACCATTTCGTGCCAGCGGCGCGCGTTCTTGGCTGATGGGGGTATGGTCAACTTGAGCCAACCGGCGAAGTCGACCGAGACCTGGGCGGTGATGTCAGCGACGGAGTAGGCATCGCCGGCGAGATATTCGCTTCCCTCCAGGATGCGCTCGAGGTCCTCGAAGAAGCGCGGGATGCGGCTCATGCCGCGCTCAGCCAGCGCCGGGATCTGGGCGTAATCGTAGCGGCCGACGAGAGCCCGATCTTTCAGCCTCGACACCGAGTTCCGCAATGCTTCGCCGACGGCCATGAAGCCATCCATCTCCATGCGCCAATCGAGGTCGGCGACAACGCCTTTTTCGGTTGCGTTACGGCCCATAAGGGGCGGATCGGGGTAGGCTTCCTCGAGATAGCGCCAGATGCCTTGGGTGCTGTTCAGCTTGGTGCCGTCGTCGAGTTCGAGCACCGGCACGGTGCGGTAATAGTTGATCTCGCTGAATTTGGGTTCGAGCTGTTCGCGGTTTCGCAGATCGACCTGCACGACCGGGATATCGATTCCCTTCTCGGCAATGAAGATGCGCACCCGGCGTGGGCTGGGGGCGGTCTGGCAGTCGTAGAATTTCATGTATTGTTGCCCTGTCTTAGGAGATTTCTCAGCGTGATTTCTTGCCGCAGGTGCGTCCGGCGGCGAAGGCCGAGGCGAGGAACTTGCGCATGACGCCTGGCGGCGGCTTGGCGCCACTGTTCTGCGCGTTGACGATGGCGGCTGCTTCGGAATCGGATATGCCGGCGACGATATTCTTGGCGACGCAGCGGCACACGTCCTGGTTGCGCCCGCGTTTGGTGCATGAGGTCAGCATCACCTGTTCGAGTCGGGCTTTGGCGGCGCTGCCGGAAGCGCTGCCGCCGGTTGGCCCGCCGCCTGTAATCGAACCGCCGCCTGCGGTCGTTCCGCCCTCGCCGCCGGCCAGGCTGAGGACCAGGGCGACAACGATGAGCAACGCGAAGACGCCGCCACCGACGATAATGCCGATCTTGTAGTTGGGCGACAGGCCAGACCAGCCGCCGCCGCTTGAACCTCCTCCGACTGCGCCCCCTCCGACTGCGCCCCCTGGGACCGCACCTTTGCGGGACTGCTCGGCGGCGCCTTTCTCGGCGCGCTGACCGAGACCGCTGCCGCCACTGGCGGCACGCGGCGCAACCGTTGCCGGGTCGCTGGTAACAATATCGGAGAGTTTTACCTCGGCCTCTCCGAAGCGGACGACTGCGTCGGGGCCGATATCGGCGCTGGTGATCTGGGACCACGTATCGCCTTGCTTGAGAAAGGTTCCGGCCGAACTGCCGACATCGGTGAGCCGGTAGAGACCACCGCCGATATCCTCGATCTCGGCATGACTGCGCGAGACCGTGTTGTCCTTTAGCACGACATCGTTGCTCGAGCTGCGCCCGATGCGGATCTTTGCCATGATCTTCGGATCCTTTCCCACCACTCGCCGCAGGCGTGGACACTTGGCACCGTCGTAGCCGCCCCTCGAAATCACTATAGCGGGCAAGCGGCCATCCGTGCAAAGCCTCGCCGCCGATCGCCGGTTGGAGCGTTCTGCCGATTATCACCCTGATGGAATCGTTTTCTTGTCAATATTTCAGTTTAAGGTATAAAGAGTATAAGTAGCTTACCGATACGCGAGCTATCCCTTTCGGGAGATTAGCATGCGACCATCAGCTAAAGCGCCTTTTCAATTTTTAGCATTAGTTTTGGCGTTGGTTCCGGTAATGGTTGTTGTCGCCGTCGCTTCTCCGCGACGCGCCACAGCTTTTGAGCTGAAGGTTGAAGACTGGGCATGGGCCTGGCAGATCGATCCCGATCAGGTCATACCCAAGAACAGACTCAAGAACCCGACTCGAACGAAATCCCCACCGCTCTATATCTGGTTCAAGATATCCGGAGGAATCGACGCACTCGAATATATGAAAGCAACTAAATCTCATATTACGATACTAACCAAATGGCAGCACGTTGTTGGCGGAATATTGAGCAGTACAGAGTCAAAAAAAATCACAATCGGTCGCACTTCAAAACATAAATTCCAAACTGTTCTTAATATACTTGAAGAACAAGTAAGAAAAAACGGATTTTTCGTGTGGCAAACTTTTGCCCGATGGGATGATGTACGGCGTGCCACTTACGGTGTTCAGTTGCACTATGTAGACGGATTTCAAGACCCGATTCTATGCGAAGGGAGTCCATGCCGCTATGAGATAGGCTTGGATTAGGCCTGATTGTTGTCGTTTTAATTCCAGCTCTTGAGCGGCCGATGACAGAAGAGAACCTGATCAAGTCGATCGAAGAGGCGCTGGTTCTGGTGAGATATGCCAGCCGTGAAGGTATCTCGATCAACACCAAAGTTATTTCGGCCGTGGTCGGCGCGAAAGAAGGTCTAACGGCCGGCAACTGGTCGGCGGTTGCGGAGACAGAGTTCTGGAGTGCTTACGCCACACTGGCCAAAGCGGTTCAGCCGACGACCGTGGTAAGCCTCGTGACCATGGAGTCCGAGGTTTTAACACGCCCGGGATGGCGATTCTGGGGGCCGAAACAGAATATCCCGACACCGAATATCCTTAAAAGAAAGTTCCAATCCTGGGCGTTGGTTTCGCTTGCGATTCTGTTGATCGTTCAAGTGTACTGGGTGTTTGGCAATACCGTCGTCAATAGGCTGGATAAAATTGAGATAGAGTTGAATACGATCCAGCTTCGTCTCGTCGAAATCGCTAAAATTGACCCTAACAAGGTCGCCGAAGTCGATCGCAAGAAGATCATCAAGGATAGGGAACGGCTGATAACCGACGAGCAAATTAAAACGGCCAGATTCAATGCACAAATCGACATACTGAAATTTCTCACCTTTTCCCTGATCAAAGCGCAATCCGGCGCTAGCGTGCAGGAAGTCCTTAAGAAAAGTCAGATATCGAGGGTCACGCTGGAGTTCGTGCTCAACGTGTTGTCGACGTATCTTCTTCCTCTGTTATATGGATGGCTCGGTGCCGCGGCATATATCCTGAGAGATTTCACGGTCGCGATGCGGCGCTCCTCGGTTTATCCCGATGTCGAAATCCGGTACAGCCTGCGCATGTATCTCGGAGCCGTGGCCGGGTTGTCGATCGGCTGGTTTTATGGCTTCGAGAGCAAAAGCTTGGTCAACGCCCTGTCGCCCCTTGCCCTGGCTTTCATCGCGGGGTACAGCGTGGAGTTACTATTTTCCGCCATGGATACATTCATCGACGCATTCACGAAAAAAAACCATACAACCCGGCCCACACCACCAAAGGGCAAGGGCACTTAAATCAAGTACCAAAAAGTAACAGATCGCGCGCCGGTGCGGGTCCTTTGCGGAAAGCCGCTTCTCGTTCTTTCGCACCTGCAATATAATCGATCCCGAAATCGGGAGCGCGAGAAAATGGCCGATCGGGGTAAACAGAGATTGAAAGGCTGGACCGAGCGCGCCGCGCGCGAGCTCAATGACACGTCGCCCGAAAGTCTGATCTGGCAAACCCCCGAGGGCATCGCGGTCAAGGCGCTCTATACGGCGGAAGACCTCGAGGCGATCGAGGCGCTAAACAGCCTGCCCGGCGCGCCACCCTACATACGCGGGCCCCGCGCGACGATGTATGCAGGCCGCCCATGGACGATCCGCCAGTATGCCGGCTTCTCGACCGCAGAGGAGTCGAACGAATTCTATCGTAAGGCCATCGCCGGCGGACAGACGGGGCTGTCGGTTGCCTTCGATCTGGCGACCCACCGGGGCTACGACAGCGACCATGAACGCGTCGAGGGCGACGTCGGTAAGGCCGGTGTCGCCATCGATTCGGTCGAGGACATGAAGATCCTCTTCGACGGCATTCCTCTGGATAAGATGTCGGTCTCGATGACCATGAACGGCGCTGTTCTGCCGGTGCTGGCTGGCTACATTGTTGCGGCGGAAGAGCAGGGGGTGGGCCAAGCGCAGCTCTCGGGGACCATCCAGAACGATATCCTCAAAGAGTTCATGGTTCGCAACACTTATATCTATCCGCCCGAACCATCGATGCGGATTGTTGCCGACATCATAGCCCACACGGCCGAGCACATGCCGCGCTACAACTCGGTCTCGATTTCGGGCTACCACATGCAGGAGGCCGGGGCGACCTGCGTTCAGGAGCTCGCCTATACTCTCGCCGACGGCATGGAATATGTCCGCGCGGCGCAATCCAAGGGGCTCGATATTGATGCGTTTGCGCCCCGGCTGTCGTTCTTTTTCTGCATTGGCATGAACCTCTTCATGGAGATCGCCAAGCTGCGCGCTGCGCGGCTCCTGTGGGCGCGGATCATGAAGAATTTCGGCGCAAAGGACGAGCGTTCGCTGGCCCTGCGCACTCATTGTCAAACCTCTGGTGTCTCGCTCACGGAGCAGGATCCGTACACCAACATCATGCGCACGACGCTCGAGGCGCTGGCGGCGGTGCTCGGCGGCACCCAATCCTTGCACACCAATTCCTTCGACGAGGCGCTTGCCCTGCCGTCGGAATTCGCCGCCCGTCTGGCCCGCAACACGCAGCTTGTAATCGCCGAGGAAACCGGGGTCACCCGCGTCGTCGATCCCCTTGGCGGCAGCTACTATGTCGAGAGCCTGACCCGTTCGGTCGCCGAGGCCGCCTGGGCGCTGATCGAGGAAGTCGAGGAAATGGGTGGCATGACCCGCGCCGTCGAAGCCGGCATGCCCAAGCTCAGGATCGAGGAATCGGCGGCCCGCAAACAGGCCCGCATCGATAAAGGTGAAGAGGTCATCGTCGGCGTCAACAAGTATCGTCCCGCCGCCCCGGACCACGTCGATATCCTCGATATCGACAACGCCAAAGTGCGAAAATCACAGCTCGCACGCCTCAATAAGATCAAGACCGCGCGCGATGGTAACGCCGTCGAATCATCACTGGCGGCGCTGACCAAATGCGCCGGGACTGCCGAGGGCAACCTGCTGGCTCTCGCCATCGATGCGATGCGCGTGCGCGCCACCGTCGGTGAGGTTTCGATGGCGCTGGAGCAATCCTTCGGCCGCCACCGGGCACAGATCCGCAGCGTTTCGGGGGTCTACGGCGCGGCATACGAGGGTGACGCCATGTTCGAGAAAATCCAAGCCGATGTCGAGGCGTTCGAAAAACAAGAGGGCCGCCGCCCGCGCCTGCTGGTGGCCAAGATGGGCCAGGACGGCCACGACCGCGGCTCGAAGGTGATCGCTACCGCCTTCGCCGATTTCGGCTTCGACGTCGATATCGGACCCCTCTTCGCCACCCCGGCCGAGGCGGCGCGTCAGGCCGTCGAGAACGACGTCCACGTGATCGGCATTTCCAGCCAGGCCGCCGGCCACAAGACGCTCGTGCCCCAACTGGTCGAGGCGCTACGCAAGGAGGGCGGCGGTGATATCCTCGTCATCCTCGGCGGCGTCGTCCCGCCCCAGGACTACGACATGCTAAAAAAAGCCGGCGTTGCCGCGATCTACGGCCCCGGCACCAATATCATCAAAGCCGCCGGCGAGGTGATTAGGCTGATAAGGCGGAAAAAGAAGGCGGCTTAACGAATATTCCAACAATCTCTAAACCGCACTGGAAATCTGTAGTGAAGATAAAATGGTATTATTGGTTGGCGCTAGTCATCGTCGGCGCCGTTGGGTATGGGGTGTTTACCGAACAAAAAAAGAAGAATGATCAGGGCGCCTGCAATTTATATGCATCCTATATATTCAACGATAATAGGAGAGTGAAGAGCATGGCCGACTACGAGGCACGAACCAATAAAAAGGTTCCCGCTGCGAGTCGGCGTGTCGCGCAGAAAAATTTGGATCTATGGTGCACCAGATGGAAAAATCGCTGTTCAATAGTGCCGATTAATAGCGCAAAACGAACTAATGCTATTTGTCAATCACGCAAGTAACACTCTTCGGTCCCGACACCAACATCGTCTAAGCGGTGGGTGAGGCGATTGGGCTGATAAGGCGAAACGGAAATCCGTTCGAACGGTCATGGCCAAGTCGGGAAATGTCGCCACTTTCGTCAGTGGGTCTAAAATGTGAGGGCGTGTTTAGGGTGGGCGTGTTCTGCTAATCCTGCTTGAAGTTTTCAAGATTGCCTTTCTTCCATTTCCAAACATGGATCACCCGGCCGGCGGGATTAGTGAACAGATATAATTTGCCGCGCTTCCATAACCGATTGCCGCAATTCTCTCGGCCGCCGCGCAGCTCTCTAATCCGGCTGCAGATTTTCCCATCTTTCCCTTCGCGCCGGTGATCGATGAAGGTATTTCCGTTGGGCATCCGCAAAACGCCGGTTCTTCCCCCTGGTCTCAAGTAGTAGACGAATCCTTCTGTGTTTCGGTAACGGTTGGGCTGGCCGTACCAGGTATGATCGGTGAAGTCCGTCAGTTTGCGCTTTATCTCGACCCAGCCATCGCTGATCAGGCTTTGTTGCCAATCCGGCGCGGCAAGGGCGCTCGTTTGAGCGGCCAGGACGACCACCAATGTCATTATCACTCGCATTCCGCTGCCTCCTGAGCTAGCGCCTTGCGGCGAAATCGCGACGAGTTGGCCTGGATAAATCCATCAGGTGGTCAAAGTCGTTGCGCGAGATTATTTCCAATAAGCCGTCATGCTCAATATTCTCGGGCTTTAAATGCGGAATAGGAATGCGACACAGGGACGCGCTTCATGGCGTCTGCCCGTAGATCCCCTCGAAGAATCCCGCGGACTTTACGTCGTCTGGGAGGGTGAAGCGTCCCTCGGGCATTTCGGCGGCAGCATCGACCGCGGCGGACATGGCGCGCCGTATCAGGCTGCCGCCGACGCTGATCCGCTAGGCGCCCAGATCGCTCATCTCATCGAGACACGCATTCATGCCGGCGGCTCGTTGTAGGCAATCAGGGTCATGTCGGCGGCTTCGAGGCGGTTTGGGATCAGCGCCTGATAGGCGTCCGATTCGAACCAGCTTTTGATCGCATCCTTATCGGGGAATTTCAGGATCGCCACCAACTTGTGATCGTGCTCGCCAGCGAGCACTTCGATTAATGCGCCGCGCTTTTGAAGCTCGCCGCCGAACGGCGCCAGTGTTGCGCCGACGGAACCGAGGTAGGTGTTCAACTTGTCCTGATCCTTTACGGTAACGTGGGCGATTAGAAATGCAGCCATGTTTCACTGTCCTTTGGTGAGGGGTTGGTGGTGCAGTCGGTGTCTGTCGGCGATGCCGCGGCCGGAGCCGGGCTGGAACGCCCGGATT
>JAPULJ010000639.1 GCA_027295145.1 Alphaproteobacteria bacterium
TGAAATTTGCATCCGTGGCGGCTCGCGCACGACCGACCCCATACGGCCGCCACTTGGGTTCCCCTTTCCTCACCGGTAGACAGCGTCTGTCGCCTTGTCGGCCGCGATCGAGAGTCGCGCGAATGACCGCTTCTGGCCGATTGCTGCCGATCGCGGAGACAATTTCTCCAACAGTTGAAGGGCGGCTAATAGGCGGAAGCAGTCATTCGTAGAATTGGCGTCGCATCGAAAGTGTGCAGTTCACGAACTTCCGCTTTTGGCCGAAAGCGGACCTTCCGGCAATCTCCGAAAAGGGCGTGTTTTTACGCAGGCGCCGCTGACCTCCTGGTCTGTCATCAGGTACTCGGTGAATCAACACTGCGGTGTTCTCTGTTGCGACTCAGTACGTTATGCACGGCTCTGCCGGGGGTATGCTATGCGCTGTGACCGCTAGCGTGACCAAACTCCTGCTGAATCAGGCACGGCTCAAAAACCCCGTGCAATCTGCCGGCGCAAAGTGCTTATTTTGGAAGCGTAAATAAGGAGGTTCAAAAACAAATGTTTTTGTCATCCTTGTAAGCTAATTCCTTTACGCCGCCAAACGCACGACATTGGAGATATACTGCAATTGAGACGTTCAACTATCGTTAGGGCACAATGAATCTCATCATCCTCGCATTTAAAGATCCTGCTGACGGCCTTGATTGGCATGAGCAGTCCGAATCGCTGATAGCGAGCTTTGAAGAACGGATCGCCGAATACAAACCAAGAACAATTAGAGGCACGGTCTCAGAGACGAATATTGGCCGCGGTGCTGATGCTCCCGCGATTCTGATATCGCTTATTGAAATTGGCTCCCTTGCGTTCTTTGCTATTCCAGCAGCCCACAAACTAATTCGTGAGGCGTGTAGCGAATGGAAGCTCATCTACAACGAATTAAAGGCTGTAGTCGGGTGGTTGTCCCGTGGCAGACCCGTAGTCTTGCCCGAAGAGTACTTGTATCTAGTGGCGCTCGAGGAACTGAGCAAATCCAACGATATCGAGGAGTTCGAAACGCTCGGATGTGACGCGCTTGACGATGACAATCCTTCGCTGTCCGTGACGGCGGGAATCGTAGTAAAAATCACTGACGGAGACCGTGTGCTACGTATTGCTGTGTCATATGACGGCACGGTTCTCTGGAAAGACGAGAAAGATCCAAATGAGGCCTAACATCCCGCTGGAGCCGTGCGCTGCGTGCCCTCGGACCGTCGCACCGCTTTGCGGCGCGCCGGCCGCTCAGCGGGGACGTTAAGCGCTAATTATGACTAAAGAAACATACAAATTCTCAGGGAGTGGTAAGGTCACAACCTACAACTGGATGTGGAAGAGTGCACGCCTAGCACTTGAGTCGGCTCAGAACTCTGAAGAGGGCCGGTTTTTCAATTCTATGAATGCTTTAGTGTACTCTGCGTTTGCTATGGAGGCATTTTTTAATCACCTTGGTCTGCATCTTGTGGATGACTGGGAAAAACAAGAACGCAAACTATCCAAATATAAGAAACTCATGAAGTTCAGAAATGATTTAGGCATCACCTCAGATATAAAGTCTGAGCCATATCTGTCAGTATCGGATGCTTTCGATTTTCGTGATCTTTTGGCTCATGGAAGAACCGAGACTATCGAAAAACAGGAAGTATTAGAGTTATCCGAAGAAGAGGCGAAGCGCTATATGATTGATACTGAATGGATGGATTTTTGCACTTTGGACAATGCTCAGAGAGTATTTGAAAATATAGAGAAAGTCATTACGGAGCTTTATAAGGCAGCAGAGCTTGGAGATTATCCATTCTTGCACTTTCATAGCAGTGTCTATAGCCGTGCTTAACAAATCCAATCAAGTACGCGCCTGCGGCGCCGGACTCTCGTACCTCGCGCCACTTATTGAGACGTTCGGCGCGCAGGTGCAGCCTTTGACGTCGATGGACAAGACCAAATACAAAGATTTCAAGGGCTATCTATCGGTTGTCGAAGAATTCGACAAAAGGCAGAAGGAAAAGATTTAGTATTTAAGATAAGAGAGTTTGTAGCAAAGGCAAAGCGCGTATGACACGCCAGAATACCGTGTACTTGCCCCGTTCCAATCTTTCTTTCGCTCTACTCCTCGGGACGCCCGAATGAGCACAGTTTCGAGCACACGCCGAGCTTTGCAGACGAAATGTGGTTCGCTAAGTACTTGAAATGATGGTGGGCGATGCTGGGTTCGAACCAGCGACCCCTGCCGTGTGAAGGCAGGCGCCTCGGTGCACGGTGAGTGGCAAACCAAGTTGAAAATCACTTGGTCGCCAGATACACAGCTCGTGGTCTAAAGACCACCTGGTTCCCAACCAGGGCGTCGCTGAACTAGCAGTACAGTTCACTGCCTTCCTAATTAGGCTTGATTGTGTTCCCAGTGTCTCACAGACTGTGACGAAAATGTGACTCGCGGTGTAACATAGTTAGCCTTCTAGCAGAGGGACCGAGGAATCTTCCCGATGGGTGCTGAGCCTTTGGAGCGCAAGCTCGCCGCTATTCTCTATGCTGATGTGGCCGGCTATAGCCGACTGGCCCGGACGGCATGCTTGCCCCGATACCGGCTGTTAAATTCGCCATACTGTTGCCGACAACTGCAGCGTGACTAACATTTTATTTTGACCTTTTTTGATATCACCCTGCGGGTGCGCCAGGCCAGGGACGACGACGGCCTGGTGTTGCTCGATGTCGAGACTGGTCGATATTTCACATTCGATCCGATCGGCGCGATGGTGTGGTCTCAGATACAGGAAGGGGTATCTGCCGCAGGTATCATCCGACATTTGAAGCAGACATTTGATTCAGCCGACGACGCAATTGAGCGTGATGTGTGGGCCATCCTCTCCAACCTGAAAAATCGCGGGCTTATTGTCCCGCGCGACGCCGCGTATTCCCCCTCGACTATGGCGCCAGCACACACTGGCAAAAACGACCGTGCAGCCATCGAATACGACGAAATTGGCCCGGGCTCATCCACCCGCGAGGGCTTTGGTACTTCGCTTTATTGGAACCTTATCTGCTTCACCGCATTGGTTTGCATGGACGTGTTGATGCGCTTTTTCAGTTTCAAGCGCCTGTACAAAATAGTGAGCAGGCGTTGCCCGATGGCCAAGCGTTACGATCCGAACCGGGTCCGGCGCATCTGTCGGGGCATGGACCGGGCGGCGGGCGCCTACTTCAAGCGCGCCTGGTGTCTCCAGCGTTCCGCGGCTTGCGTTTATCTGCTCCGGCGCCGAGGCTATCGTGCCGACCTAGTGCTCGGTGTGCGCACATTTCCTTTCGAGGCCCACGCCTGGGCGGAGCTGGACGGCAAGGTGATTAATGACAAGGAGGGCTTCGTGCGAAGATTCCTGGTGATAGACCGCATCTAAAATGAGCGGCATCGCAGGCGTTTTGACGTTTGGCCCAAAAGCTCCGGAGGAGCCGGGACTACTTGCTGCTATGAGCGAGGCGCTCGCAGGCTGTGGTCCCGACGAGGTCCATCAGGCCCACTGCCGGGGGGTGGCCATGGTGTACCGGGCGCTTCACGTCAGCGCCGAGTCGCGGCGCCTACGGCAGCCGCTGCTCACCCGCGACGGAGTCCTAATGACTTGGGACGGGCGCCTGGACAACCACGCGGACCTACAACGGCGGCTCGAACTGGACGCGGACCCAGGCCAGCCTGATGTGGAAATCATCATCCAGGCCTATCGCCGTTGGGGGGAAGACTTTGTCTCGCTGTTGATCGGGGACTTCGCGCTGGCCCTGTGGGACTCCAAGGCACGGCGGCTGTGTCTCGCCCGGGATTCCTTCGCCGGGCGGCCACTCTTTTTTGTGGCACGGCGCGACAAGATTTTCTGGGCCTCAACCATGCGTGCGCTCTTCGCCACCGGCGAAGTGATGCCCGAGGTGGACGATGCCTGGGTGGGCGCGTTTATTGTCAGCGCGGAGCCTGCCGATCGCAGCCCTTTTACAAGCATCGAGGTGGTGGCGCCGGGGGAAGCCTTCATCGTTACTCCGTGGAGCAGGCGACGTCGTCAATTTTGGACGCCCGACGGCGACAGGTCGATTAGGTATAAACGGGACGAGGACTATGAGGACGCCTTCCGCGAACTTTTCATTGACGCAGTGCGCTGCCGGCTACGAGCATCGGGGACGGTGTTCGCCGAGCTGAGCGGTGGGCTGGATTCTTCATCCATCGTTTGTGTTGCCGACCGCCTGATTAAAGAGGGTGAGGTGGAGGCCACGGCGCTTTGCACCCAGTCCTGGGTCTACGACCGGGCGGCGGACTCAGACGAGCGCGAATTCATAAACCTGGTGGAGGCACACACTGGCTGCCGGGCGTTTCATATTCTAGAGGACGAGTACCCGGCACTTACGGGCTTTGAGCAATTGCGGCCACAGGTCCCCAATGGCTACCAGATCTGGCCCACGGGGCGCCGGCGCGCCATCGAACTGCTGCATGAAAACCAGGCCCGGGTGCTTCTGAGCGGGTTCGCCGGCGATCATTTGATGTGGAGCCAGATGGAGGCGCCGTCTCACCTCGCGGACTACGTGGTTCAATTGAAACTGGGACAGCTGTTGCGCGAATTGGGTCGCTGGCACCGGGAGGCCGCGCATCCTTATCCTTCGCTCTGGTGGGACGGGGTACTGAAGCCCTTGTGGCGCACCATCCGCGGTAACGGTAGCGAGGGCCTGAAATTCTCTTTCGCCTGGCTGAGCGAGGAGCTGCGATTACGCATGGCGGACTACGCCGCGAGGAGCCTGGATTGGGGCGTGGGTTTTGTCCTTCCCAGCCGGCGCATGCGCCTGGACGCTATTCGCTGGGTGGTCAACGGCCAGGGCTGGCTCGACGACGAACCGGAGCAAGGCATACAGACTCGCTATCCCTTTCTCGACCGGCGCCTGGTGGAATTTTGTTTCGCCATTCCCTTTGAGCAGTTCGCCCGCCCCAACGAGATGCGCTCTCTGCATCGACGGGCACTCAGGGGAATTCTGCCGGAGCAGATTCGCAGGCGAGGATGCAAGCGGGGCCCCAACGAGGCGATCATGCGCGGCTTTCGCCGCGAGTGGCCAGTAATCGAGACCCTGTTCGCCGACCCCGAAGCGCGCGTCTATCAACGCGGGTACGTTCGCCGGGATCGATTTTTGGAGGAACTACAGAAAATTCGTCACGGGCTATACGGCGATCTTGCGATTCTAACCCGTGTGCTGCAGGTGGAGGTGTGGCTGCGCGCTATGGAGTCCCCGGCGGCACAGGATGCTAGACGTAAAATCCGTTGTTATTCCAGCTATCGTTATTCCACTCCTTGATACCTCCACGGGTGAGGTCGCGGGCCGCGCCCAGCTCAAAGAGTTGCGGAGGCGAATACCCCGCCTTGCCGCATCCCGGCGCGCGCGGCGTATTCCCAGCATCTTGGGTGTTCGAGTTGTTGCGTTGATCAATGACAGTTGGCTTCATTGTCGCACCTTTTTTCGTATCCCGGAGGTGCCAATATATATCAATTGAGTCAGCAACAAGAAGGGTTGAGAAACTTCATCATGTTGCACCGGAACAAAAAAGTGGCCTCTTCGAACCCATACTGGTCATCATCCGCCTCCCCGGGACCCAGATCAAGCCCGGTGGGCGGGCGACATGTCTCTCAGCGACGAGACAGACAGAGGCGAAATCCGCCGCGGACCCTGCTGTTGGCCCGGGCCCGACCAATCAGGGGTGGCAACGAGAGGGCCAGGCGATGTTGGGGATTGCAGATACTGGCCGTTATGTGACCTTAACGCTTGTCGTCGCAAGACCAACGTCGCTTCGGCGTTAAGCGGTACACCTAGAGTCTTCAGAGTAGGGAGATTGTAGAAACTCATTCCAATTTAAAGGACGAGTTCGCGCGACCCACTGGTCTCTCATCAGGTGGTCGCTGGATTCTAAGCCAACTACATTCTCAAGAACTCAACACCTTACGTGTGCGTGTGCCATAGATGTGCGACACAATGTGTCGAAAATGTGCCCAGAAGATCTCCCAGCTTTTGGCTGATTTCGCACAGCGGAGTCCGACGCGCTTTGACTGCACTGTCGTTGCACCGGGCTTGCATAACTTTCTGATCTGGAAAGCACGGCAGAAGATTGGCAATCTTATGGC
>JAPULJ010000064.1 GCA_027295145.1 Alphaproteobacteria bacterium
ACCAGAACATGCCGCTTCTTGCCCTTGATCAGCTTGCCCGCATCGAAGCCGTGCGGGTTGATACGCGCCCCCCTTTTTCGGCGCTTTTCACGCTCTGGCTGTCGATGATGCAGGCAGTAGGGCTCGCTTCGCGCTCGGCTTTCTCCCGACACTTGACGTAGAGCACATGGTGGATGCGATCCAGCGTGCCGTCCCAGTTCCACAGGCTGAAGTAATCATGCACGGTGCTTCTGGGTGGCAGGTCTTTGGGAAGATAGCGCCACTGGCAGCCGGTGCTCAGAATGTACATCACGCCGTTGATCACCTCGCGCATATCGACCCGCCGTTTGCCGCCACCCCGCTTGGCCGGCGGAATAAGCGGCTCGATATGCGCCCATTCCGCATCGGTCAGATCGCTCGGATAGCGCAGCTTGTCGCGATTGTAGCGGGGGCGGTTCTCGGCAGTCCACATGGGGCACCTCACGAAACGAATCGGTGCCAACCAGAGAATCATAACGATTCAGCCACTTCAAGCCGGTACCCCAGCTAACCGATTCGTCCGACTCACAAAGTCTCCGGACGGACACTTAGGACGCGCTACTATTTTTCTGTCAACGCAACATCCAGTGACTGGTAGACAGGGCGCAGAAGGTAGCGAAGAATGGTTCTTTCTTCGCCGAGCAGTTCGACGTCTGCAACCATGCCGGGTAACAGAATGTTGGTATTGGGGTCGTTGCCGACATGATTGGATTCCAGCAGTATGGTTACCTTGTAATAGACGGATCCATCCGGCTCCTTGAACGTCGTCGCCGATACCTTTTCGACGCGGCCATGAATGGCTCCGAAACGGGCGAAATCGAAGGTCGTAATTTTTACCTTGGCGATATCCCCAAGCCGGATCTGCCCGACATCCGCCGGAGAAAGTTTTGCCTCCGCGACGAGATCACCGTCTACTGGCACGATCTTGCTGATCAATCCGCCTGGCGTTACGACGCGTCCCAAGGCATCGGCTTCCAGCTCTTGGACAATACCGCTGACAGGAGCCAAAATTTCAAGCCGCGTGACACGGTCGCGCAATCGAACAATTCTCTCCTCGACTTCGGCCAGTTCCGCGGCGACGTCACCCATTTCGTCCAGGGCCTCGCCCCGGGAATTGGCTTCGAACTCAATCAGCTTGGCCTCCGCTTCGCGGATCGCCTGCGTCGCCTTGATCAGGCGGTCGCGGACTTCCGCCAATTCCCCAACGGTCAGGCGCAGCTGCTTTTCAGCGCCCAGATAGACAAGTCGCGAGACAAGCCCTTTTCCGAGCAGCCGCTTTTGCGTATCGCGTTCCTGGGTCAGAATTTCGATCTGGCCCGTCAGCTTGTCTCGCTCACTCTGTAGTGCCTTGAGTTCCGCGCGCTCCTGCGCAAGTTTGAACTCAAGAACATTGAATCGCTGCGATCGCGCTTCGTTCTGCTGCTTCAAGATGTCGGCCTGATCGCGCACCATGCCGGAAAAACGTTTCGATACAACAATGAAAACGGGGTCGCGTCGCTCCGCTAGGGCACGTAGCCGCTCAGCCTTTAGGGAAAGGGATGTACGACGCGCCTGCGCGGCTTCGAGTTCGGCCGTCGAGGTCGTCGGCGCCAGACGCACCAAGGTGTCGCCCGCTTCCACCAGTTCCCCCTCTTTGACCAGAACCTCCTGCACGATTCCGCCTTCCAGGTGCTGTACGGTATGGATGGGGCCTCGCGGCACGATTTCGCCAACGGCCTTGGAAGTTTGCTGGATCTTGGCCGTCGCGGCCCATGCGACACTGCCAATCACAAGGGCAGCGAGAAACAAAATGACCGCCTTGGAGAGGTTTGAGGGGCCCAGTTCCTCCAGAATCTCCGCCTGCGAAAGGTAGCGCAACTGGCGACGACTTGCCCAGGCCGGTCGGTCGCTTTGCTGCGCGCCAGCTAATGTTGCACTTTTACTCACGCAGCCTGGTCCCCCATCCGGCCAATAAATTCCTGCGCTGAACCGTTAAACTGGAATCGGCCACGGTTTATGAGCAGAACGCGGTCCGCGAGCTTGATGTGGCTGGGTCTGTGCGTGACGATGAAAATCGTAGTCTTGCCACGCAACTGTTTGATCGCGTCGATGAAAGCCTGGTCGCCAACACTGTCCAGCGCCTGACCAGGTTCGTCTAACAGCATGATGGGCGATTTACGAAGATAGGTTCTTGCCAGGGCAAGGCGTTGTTTGAAGCCCTCCGGTAGTTCATTCAGAATCCGCTCCGAAAGACGGGTATCGAAACCCTCGGGCAAGGAAAGGATATCGTCATGGACATTCGCCAGACGTGTGGCCGCCTCGATATCCCGATCCAGAACCGTTGGCTCGGCGAGGCGGAGGTTCTGTTCCACGGTTCCGTAAAACAGTTCCACGTCCTGCGGCATGTGCGCGATCGACTGGCGCAATTGGATGGGGTCTATTTGGCGGACATCGACACCGTCAATTAGGATCGTCCCGAGAGAGGTGCGATAAAGTCCCGAAAGTAAGTTTAGCAAGGTTGACTTGCCCGCACCGTTCGGGCCGGTGATGGCAACCACCTCGCCTGGTTCGATGGTGAAGGTCAGTCCCGCCAACGCAGCATCCGCATCGGCCGAAAAACGATGGGAAACGCCATTGAAGACAACCCGGCCCTTGAGCTTGCTTTCGAAAGGAATTCGGCCTCGGTCCCGTTCGGGCGGGAGCCGCATTAAAAACGCTAATTGGCGAATGCTCGAATTGACTTCGGGGATTCGGGGCGCCATGAGGTAAGCCGTCTGCATAGGCGTAAGCGCACGCCAAAGCAGCGCACTGCAGGCGATCAGCGCACCCACGGTCATCGTTTCCTGCATGACGGAAAAGGCGCCAAAACCCATCATTGAGATTGTGGCGGATGTGCTGACGAGTCTGGCGAACGTTTGGTTCATATTCGCGGAATGCCGAGTGGCGAAATCCTGCATCGCGCCAGCGGCGGAAAACTCACGGTGCCGGTTCAGCCACGCTTCTTCAGCGCCGCTGAATTTGATCGCGCGCATACTTGAGATCGTTTCGACCTGATACCGCGATAGCTTGGACTTTTCGCTGGAGACGGTACGGTTGCGTCCGACCAGCCAAAGGATCAATGCTGTCATGGTGAACAGAAGCAGCGCGACCACGGGAATGAGGACTAGCCATCCACCGAGAAAGGCAACGGCGGCGAAGAAGATAAGCACGAAGGGAAGGTCGAGCAGGGTTTCGCCAAGTAAGCCCGCGAAAAGTTCGCGGATGGTCTCGAAATCCTGCAGCTGCGCGATTTGCGTTCCAAGCGGTTCGTGCTCGATCATGGAAAGGGGCACCATAAGGACTCGCTCGAAAGAAGCGCGGCCTACGATGTAGTCGACTCGACCGGCAAAATGCGCCATGGCCATGACCCGCAGTTGTCGGAATACCGTTTCCAACACGACCGCGAAAGCAACACCGGACAACAGATACCACAGTTGTTTAAGCGATTCAGACGGAATCACCGTATCGTAAATGGCCTTTATGAAGAATGGCGTGGCGAGGCTCAGAAGATTGAAAATCAGCGTAACGATCAGGACGGTCGCTATCAGCGGACGGAAACGCGATACAAGGCTGCCGACCCAGTTCTGAGCAAGCTGACGCTGCTCGGCTTCCTCCATTTTCTTCGGAACAAAGGCGATACCCTTCAGCTTGTTGTCTTGGCTGACAACGCGGCTGCGCGTAGAGCCGTCAAAGATCAGATGACCATCGTCGGCCATTGCGAGCACCGCACGCATGGGGCCCCGGTCAGGTTGAAAGAGACACGGCAA
>JAPULJ010000640.1 GCA_027295145.1 Alphaproteobacteria bacterium
GCGCCGCCAGGACAACCGGCGCGAGGCGGTGATGGATGCCGCGGCGCGGCTGTTCGCCGAGCAAGGCTACCGGGCAACGACGGTACGCGATATCGCAAGCGCGGCCGGCATGCTGCCGGGCTCGGTCTACTACCATTTCAAATCCAAGGATGCGCTGTTGCTGGCGGTCTACCGCGAAGGCGTGGCGCGGATCATCGCGCGCGTTGATGCTTCGACCGAGAGCGAGAGTAATCCCTGGGCCAGGCTCGAGGCGGCGAGCGTCGGCCATCTCGAAGCCATTCTCGACGCCAACGCCTACGCCCAAATCATCGTCCGGGTGTTGCCGGGGGACGCGAGCGAGGTCGCCGAGGCGCTGACCAAAGCGCGTGACGAGTACGAGGACCGCTTTCGCCGGCTCATCGATCCGCTTGAACTTGCGCCGGGAGTCGAGCGGGGCCGCCTGCGGCTGATGCTGCTCGGGGCGCTCAACTGGGCCAAAATCTGGTACCGGCCCGGCGGCGGAGATCCCGCCACCATCGCAAAGGATTTCATTGCCATCCTGCGCACCGGCGCGGCTGGAAATGCGCCGAACGCAGAGACCAACCGATGAGCCAAAGAAAGCCTGTGGCACCGCCACCGGCGCCACTGCCGGCAAGAGTACTGGTCACCAAGATCGGCTTCGACGGGCACGACCGGGGCAGCCGCATCGTCGCCGCTTATCTGCGCGATGCCGGCATGGAGGTCATCTACACCCCGCCTTGGCAGGAGATCGCGGCGGTCGTCGAGACCGCCATCGAGGAGGATGTCGACGTCATCGGCATCAGCTCTCTGGCCACCGACCATCTCATCGTTCCCCGACTGATGGAGGCCCTGAACGCGGCCGGGCTCGGCCATATCGCCGTCGTCGTTGGCGGCATCGTTCCGGGCAACGAAGTGACGATGCTTGAGAAAGCCGGCGTCGCCCGGGTCTTCCATCCCGGCGAGGGGCGAGAGTCGATCGTGGAGACGGTGGCGGCCTTGGCCCTCACCGCTCGCGCCCGCGGTGAAGCAAGTTAACGGCCCGCAGCGAGGCAAAGTAAAGGAAAGACGATGAGCGAACACGCAGTGCAACTTCCCCTGCCGGGCTTCGAGACCGCGCGCGCCGAATGGCGTGGCCAATACGAGGACGCAGTCGGCAAAGAGCCACCCCTGCACAACCGCTCTGGGCTAGAGATCAAGCCGCTCTATACGTCCGACGATTGGGACGCCGGGCGATATATGGATGATCTCGGTTTCCCCGGCCAGGCGCCGATGACCCGCGGTATCTACCCCTCGATGCATCGTGGGCGCGCCTGGAGCCAGCGTCAGCTGATCGGCTTCGGCGTGCCGAAGGACTACAACCAGCGTTTCCGCGCCATCCTCGCCGCCGGCGGCACCGCCGGCAGCCTGATCCCCTGCAATTCGGTGTATCGCGGCTACGATTGCGACGAGGTCGAACCGGAATTGCTGGGCACCTGCGGCACCGTCGTCAACACCATCGAGGACATGGAAAACTGTTACGCAGAAGTGCCGATCGGCGAGATTTCGACCGCGCTCAATGATCCAGTGCCCTTCACATTGCTCGCCTTTCTCCTCGGCGTCGCCAAGCGGCGCGGGGTTCCCTGGAGCCGGATAACCGGCACCTCGAACCAGTCCGACTACATCTCGCACTTCATCGCCAACCATATGTTCTTTCGCATCGCCCTGCCGGGCTCCCGGCGGGTTCTGGTCGACACCATCGAATTCTGCCAACGAAATGTGCCCGGCTGGAACGCCGTGTCGGTGGTCGGCCAACATATGCAACAAGGTGGCGCAACCCCGGCCGAGGCAATGGCACTGACCCTGTGTACGGCCATCCAGTATGCGCAAGACTGCGTCGCTCGCGGCATGGAGCCCGACACCTTCCTGCCGCGCTTTACATTTTTCTTCGACATCTCGATCAGCTTCTTCGAGGAGATCGCCAAATTCCGAGCCGGGCGGCGCATCTGGCAGCGCATCGTGCGCGAGCGATTTGAAGCGAACGATCAGCGCTCGTGGCGCTTTAAGTTCCACGGTCAGACCTCGGGCGTCGATCTCACCCGCCAGCAGCCGCTCAACAACATCGCCCGGGTGACGACGCAAGCCATAGCCGGCATCTTTGGCGGGCTGCAATCGCTGCACACAGACGCCCATGACGAAGTCTTCAGCGTGCCGGGCGAGGCGGCCGCCCGTATCGCCGTCTCGACCCAAAACATATTGCGCGAGGAGGCGGGGCTGACCGACGTCATCGATCCCTTGGGCGGCGCCTACTATATCGAGGCTTTGACCGATGCGATGGAGGCCAAGATCGAGGCAATCATCATCCGCATCGATGCTGGCGGCGGCATGTTCGCCGCCGCCGAGGCTGGCCTGCCGCAGAGCATCATGGGCGACAGCGCGCTGGATTTCCAGGAGCGCGTCGATCGCGGTGACGAAATCATCGTCGGGGTCAACAAGTACCGGATCGAGGAGCCGGAGGACGAGGCGGGAGGTGCCGGAGCCGAGCTGATCGAGCGACCCGAGCGCGCCGTCATCGACGCCCATATCGCCGGCTTCAAGGTTTTCAAGGCCGAGCGCAGCGCGGCAGCGGTCGACAAGGCCCTCGACGCAGTTGCCGTCGCCGCCAACGCCGAGCCCGGAAGACCGGCCAGCAATGTCTTCGAGGCGCTGGTCGAGGCCGCGCTTGCCGGCTGCACCCACGGCGAGATGTGCGCCCGCCTGCGCCGCGAGTTAGGCTTTGGCCATCCGCTGGTTTTTGCCTGACCGCTGGCATCATGCACCTATCGCCGGCGGAAAACTGTTCCCGATTTTGATAAATGATCGGAAATATCGCTTGCGTCGCGCCTGCGATTGCGGTCAGCATTCACCCACTAAGGCGGGCCGGGCAGGCACGCTTTAAATATCGATCGAGAATAAAACCTCGGGGACGCACGAGCATGGCGACTGGAACGGTCAAGTGGTTCAACCCCGTCAAGGGGTTCGGCTTCATCACGCCCGAAGAGGGCGACAAGGATGTCTTCGTTCACATCACCGCGGTCGAGGCCGCGGGTCTCGATGGTCTGCAGGAGGGCCAAAAGATCAATTTCGAGACCGAGAGCGACGCCAAGGGCGTGAAGGCGGTAAATCTGACTGCTGCGGATTAACCTCGACCATCGAGGGCTCGGCTCGGTTGGATGAAACCGGGTTTGGGATTTCGGGAGTAGAAGGCAAACTCTCCGGCAGCCGGCGGAGCGGGATGTGCTTTGTCCCGCCGCGGCGAAATTGAGGAGAAACCGGCCATGACGGAGACCACGGCGAGCAGGAAGAAAATCGTCAAAACGAACGAGGAGTGGCGTCGGATCCTGTCGCAGGAAGCGTACGATATAACCCGCCGCAAAGGCACCGAGCGGCCGTTCACCGGCCGCTACAATGACACCAAGGATCCAGGCATCTACGCTTGCGTGTGCTGCGGGGCGCCGCTCTTCTCGAGCAATACCAAGTTCGATTCAGGCACCGGGTGGCCGAGCTTTTACGCCCCCATCGACGAGGGCGCCGTGGTCGCAGAGCAAGACCGGAGCCTATTCATGTCCCGCACGGAAGTCCTGTGCGCTTCGTGCGACGCTCATCTCGGCCACGTCTTCCCCGATGGCCCCGATCCAACCGGCCAGCGCTATTGCCTGAACTCCGCAGCCCTCAAGCTTGAGCCCGAAGACTAAATCCGGCGACTGCAGACCTATTTTTGCAGTGCTAAGCAAACCAACAGATCTACCGTCTGCGGTTTAATTCCAGCCCTGTCTACCGCCTTATTCCCGCCGATCGGCACTGTTAACTTTATTTGTTAACCTTAAGCGCTTGTTAACCACCCTATTCCTATTGTTAAGCCCCAAGGACAGCAAACGGACGGTGCGTGGGCGCCGCTCGGTTGTCCGAACTCACGGGCCGGATCGAACCCGAAGGCATCGCGCTAAATGGGGGTGGGTGATCCGGCTGATTATAGAGGGGCTAGGGAAACGACTCCCGCGCCTGATATGAGAGGGAAATATGGCTAAAAGCACTTCTGCCGCTGAACATAGAGGCGGGCGAGCCGCTCAAAGTCTTACGGGCCGGGAGACCCTTGTGGTTGGTTTCTTCATGGTGGGTTTGGCCGGTTTTCTCGGCTACGCCTTGTTGACCGTATGGCCGTCTTCTTCGGTTGAAAACGGCGTGATCGTTTGGGTAGGCTTGACCGAGAGCATCGGTCTGACTATCGCCATGATTGGTGGCGCGCTCGGCTCGTTCATACATGTTGCGACATCCTTTACCAGTTTTGCCGGCAACCGCAGCATTTCTGCGAGCTGGGTCTGGTGGTTTATATTGCGGCCGCCAATGGGCGCCGCGATCGCATTGATCGCCTACTTCATCCTTCGCAGCGGCGTGCTGCTCGACGGACAACTCGGCGTTCAGGTCAGCCCGTTCGGGATCGCCGCCCTCGGCGGTATCATCGGACTGTTCTCCAAGCAGCTCATCGACAAGCTGCGCAGCGTTGCTGACACGACATTCAACACGACGCACGACGAGAACCGGGCCGATAAGCTCTAAGATCATCGTATGGGTAGACTTTAGCCGCCCGAAACCTTTCGCAGACTGGTTTCGGGCGGCGCTTTTTTGCTAAAATTCGGCTCGCCCTACTGAGGGTGCGCGGGCAAGGATATCAACCGGACGCGGCGTCATGAAAGAGCTGACTGACACGCTGATCACCTTCGCCACATTCGACATCGTTCGCCTGCGCGGGCGCCTTGCCAAAATCGAAGATCCCGACATGCGCGCAGCGCTGGTCATCTTCACCCTGCTCGCCGACGGTGTCCGCTTCTTTCTCATCACTTGTCTGTTTGCTCTGGTTCTGATCTGAGCTCTGGTTCGCTTGTCTGCTCCGCTGCGTCAGGTGGCGCCGGTTTGTCCGCCGGCGACCAGTCCGCATCGAGGAGAAATCCGCGATCGGCGCGCAGGGCACCCAGCGCTGTCTCGATCTCGCCCTGTCCGATATCAAAATGTTTAAGCACTGCGCCGCCCAGAACCAAGCTGGCCTCGAGGGTTTCGGGAACGGCAACATCGGCGCCAACATTGAACAGCTCGCGCGCGTGCCGCGAATCGCGCGCACGGGCGACCACAACCAGCTCGGGTAAGCGAGCCTTGATCGAGGCCGCCAGGCGCAGCGTCGTATCTGCATCGTTAAGTGTCACGACGAAGATCGACGCCCGGTCGATGCCCACGCCCCATAAGAGATCGCGTTTTTCGGCGAGCCCGAAATAGACCGGCAGGCCGCGCTCGCGCGCCTCGAGCACGTTGTTGGCGTCGTGGTCGATGGCGACATAGGTGATGCGTTGGGATTCGAGTAGCCGGGCAACGATCCGTCCAACTCGGCCGAAACCGGCAATGACGACGTGTTTGCCGAGGTCGAGATTTTCTTTCTCAATCACCGCCAGGCCGATCGGGGTGGAGCGCTCAAGGCGGTCAGTAAGCGCCTTGCCGGCAATGGCAATGAATGGCGTCAGGATCATCGAAGCGCTGACCACCGCCAGGCAGATCTGCCTGATAGGCTCGGGGACGACGCCGACCAGGGCGGCGGCGCCAATTAGGATGAATGTGAATTCACCGCCCTGGCTGAGCATCAGACCGGTCCTCATCGCCAGCATCCAGGGGAGCTTGATGAGGCGGCAGAGACCAAAAAGGATGGTGGTCTTGAGCCAGATCAAGCCCAGTGTCAGGAGGACAATCAACCACCCGTTCTGCGCTGCCACGCCGAGATCGACCTGCATGCCGATGGACATGAAGAAGAGCCCCATCAGCAGCCCCTGGAAAGGCTTGATGTCGGCTTCGATTTGGTGCCGGAACTCGGTCTCGGCCAGCAGTAGGCCGGCGAGGAACGCCCCCAGGGTCAGCGATAGTCCCGCCTGCGCCGTGGCCCAGCCGGTGCCCAGCACGACCAGAAGCGTCAGGGCTACGAAGACTTCCGGTCCGAGATCGCGGGCGACGGTCCGATAGATCGGCTGCAGGACAATCCGCCCGGCCACCATGATCAGAGCTAGGGCAAGGATGGCCTTGCCGGTGGCCAGGGCGATCGCTGTCCAATCGGTGGCGCCGGTGCCGAGGATCGGTACCACGGCCAGCAGTGGAACGACGGCGAGGTCCTGCAGCAGGAGAACCGCGAACGAGACCCGGCCGAGGCGACTGGCGATCTCGCGGCGCTCGGAGAGCAATTGCAGGACGATCGCCGTCGAAGACAGCGCTAGGCCGGCGCCGATGACAAACGCGCCGCGCGCCGAAACGCCGAGGGCATAGACGATGCCGGCAAGTATCGTAGCGGTCAGGATGAACTGCGCGGTGCCCAGCCCGAATACTTCAAGTCGCATTAGCTTGAGCCGCTTGATCGAAAGCTCGAGGCCGATCGAAAACAGCAGCATGGCCACGCCGAGCTCGCCAACCAGCTTGATCATCTCGACATCGGCGATCAGCGCAAGGCCGGAGGGTCCGACCAGTAGCCCGCCGGCGAGGTAGCCCAGCATTGGCGAGATGCGCAGGCGCCGGAAAAGCAGGACAGCGACGATCGCCACGCTCAACAGCAGGACGATCTCGAACAGGAAACGATTGTCGTCCATCAGGCGCCACAATCCTCGATCGCATCTGCCGCCCTTGTTAGCGCATTTTCCAACCCCGTGCTAAAGGAACCCTCGGTGTCGGCGTCCCGGCGGGGGCGGGCGATCGAACCCGTTGCAGGAGCGCGCGCCTCAATATGGCCGAAACGCCTTGATCGTGTTTCTTGAAGTTGCCGGGGGGCTGGTGCTGTTGCTGTTTGGCGGCGAGTTCTTGGTGCGCGGCGCGGTGGCGCTGGCCGACCGGCTCGGCGTCTCCCATTTGGTGATCGGCCTCACCGTGGTCGCCGCCGGTACCTCGGCGCCGGAACTGGTGGTCTGCCTGATTGCCGCCCTTGAAGGGTCTCCGGGGATCGCCGTTGGCAACGTCATCGGCAGCAATATCGCCAATATCCTGTTGATCTTAGGGGTCGCCGGGCTGATCTGTGTCCTGCCGGTCAATCGGCGATCGCTCTATCGCGACGGGAGCGTCGCCATCTTCGCGGCAATCCTGTTGGCCGTGATCAGCATGACCGGGACGATCGAACGCTGGCACGGCTTCCTCATGCTGGTCTGCCTCGTTGCCTATCTCGGCTTCTGCTACCGCAGTGACCGCCGCAGCCGTAAGGCGCAGGCCAGTATGGATATCGAGATCGAGGAGCTGGCCGGCAAGGACCGGCGCCTGTGGCTGTTGCTGCTCTATTTGTTCGGCGGGCTGGCCGGGGTGCTGGTCGGCTCAGACCTGCTGGTCCAGGGCGCCACCGAGGTGGCTCGCGCGGCGGGGGTATCCGAAGCCATCATCGGCCTTACGCTTGTCGCGCTGGGCACCTCGCTGCCCGAGCTTGCCACCGGCATCATCGCCGCCCGGCACAAGCATACCGACCTCGCCTTAGGCAACGTCCTGGGCAGCAACATTTACAACATCCTGGCGATCATGGGAGTCGTCGCGGTGACCCAACCGCTGGCCGTGCCGGCCGAGATCATTGCCTTTGATTTGTGGGCGATGCTCGGCGTAACGATTGCCTTCCTTGCCGTCGCCTTTCTGGCCCGCCGCATCAGTCGCCCGGTCGCCGTGGTCTTCTTGTTCGCCTACGCTGCCTACATTCTTGCCCTCTATGCCGGGGTCTCGGCGCTGGCAATACCGGGGCAGTAGCCGGCAGGATTCCTGTGCCTGCCCGGGCACTCTTGCGCGCAGGCCTTGCTTTAGCCATGCTCGCCGGCCCATGGCAACGACGGATAGAACCCCTGAAGGCGGCGCGGCGCTGGTGACCGGCGCTGGCCGACGCATCGGCCGGGCCATCGCACTCGACCTGGCGGCGCAAGGCTGGCGCGTCGCAGTCCATCATAACCGATCGGCAGACGATGCTGCCGCGGTAGTCGCCGAAATCGAAGCGAGCGGCGGACGCGCCGTCACCCTCGGCGCCGACCTGTCGGCACAGGTCGATGTCGAGGAGCTGGTTCCCAGGGCGGCCGAGCAACTCGGTTGGCTCGATTGTCTGATCAACAGTGCGGCTCTGTTCGACGAAGACTCGATCGACACCGTCAGCCGCGAGAGCTGGGAGCGGCATATGGGGACCAACCTGTGGGCCCCGCTGGCCCTCTCGCAAACCTTCGCCAGGCAACTCCCGCCGGCAGCGGAGGGCAATATCGTCAACATCATCGATCAGCGGGTGTGGAACCTGACGCCGCATTTTCTGTCCTACACGGTCAGCAAGTCGGGCCTGTGGACGCTGACCCGCACGCTGGCGCTGGCGTTGGCGCCGCGCGTGCGCGTAAACGCGGTGGGGCCAGGGCCGACCTTGGCTTCGACACGCCAGAGCGAAAAAGAGTTCGCCCGGCAATGCGCCCGAACACCGCTCGGCCGCGGGACCAC
>JAPULJ010000641.1 GCA_027295145.1 Alphaproteobacteria bacterium
GACCACGCCGGCCGGCGATGCGCCAGTGTACGAGAAACAAACGCTAGCCCTGCCCGACAAACCGTCGATCGCGGTGTTGCCGTTCGCAAATATGTCGGGCGACCCCGAGCAGGAATACTTCTCCGACGGCATCGCCGAGGACATCATCACTGCTCTCTCACGTATGCCCTGGTTCTTCGTGAAAGCGCGCAATTCGACCTTCACTTACAAGGGCCGTGCTATTCAGGTTAAAGCGGTCAGTAAAGAACTCGGCGCTCGTTACGTGATCGAGGGCAGCGTGCGCAAGTCGGGCGATCGCGTTCGGATCACCGTCCAGCTCATCGATGCCGAGAACGACAAGCACCTCTGGGCCGAACGCTATGATCGCGAACTAAAGGAAGTGTTCGCGGTTCAGGACGAGATCACCGAGCGCATCGTCGCCTCAATCGCGCCGGGGTTCTTGTCGGCGGAGATGCAGCGCGCCCACCGCAAGCCAGCGCCGAATCTGGGTGCCTGGGACCACTTCATGCGCGCGCTCTGGCACTTCGCGCGCTTCAACCGAGAGGACAGTGTCGAGGCGAAACGACGGGTCCAGAAAGCGATCGAGCTGGACCCGCGTGGCGCGGTCTACAGCGGCTTGCTCGCCATTATTCTTGTCATCGAATGGCTCTATGGCTGGCACGAGCACGATTCAGAAGCGCTGACCGAGGCGCGCCGGGCGGCGGAGCGCGCAATCACACTCGACGACCATAATGCGCAAGCGCGCCGCGCGCTTGGGCTGGTCAACCTCTATTCGCGGCGCCACGACCAGGCAATCCGTGACTTCAAGCAGGCGCTGGAGCTGTGCCCAACCGAGGCCGAAAACCACGCCCTGCTCGGCACCACGCTCGGGCTCGCGGGCGACTACTTGATCGGGCTCCGCCATGTAGAGGAGGCGTTGCGCCTCAGCCCGCGCGACACGTTCCGGGCGACTTGGTTCAACAACCTGGCGATGGCGGCCTCGGCCGCCGGCGACGACAAGGCGTCGGTCGATTGGGCGCGCAAGGCGATCGAGACCAACCCGACATTGCCGGGTGGCTACCGCAGCCTCGCCGCCAGCGCCGGCAATCTGGGGCGGCGTTCCCAGGCGCGCGCCGCGCTGGAAACGTTGTGCGAGCTGCTGCCCGGCCTGACCGTCGCCCATGCCAAGGCGCGGCTGCCGTTCAAGAATTCTGCCGATCTGGAGCGCTATCTCGACGGCCTGCGCAAGGCGGGGCTGCCTGAGTAAAGGGCAGGTCGCGCCAATGTCTGTTCTTGGCTATAAGCGGACATTCAGCGCGCGAGTTCCAATGTCCGCTTATATGAGAGACGCCAGAAGCCGACGCGCATGCCGTATTCGTGCCAGGCCCAGTTGGGGAGATCGGGAACCAGATTCAGCGTGTCCCCCGGAGGCGAAAGCACGACCCGCGGCATAGGTCCGCCGATGTCCCAATTCTCCACATTGATGATCGGCCAGACGACCAACTGGGCGCCGTCCGGCAGTCGCAGGGGCTTGCGATCGACGATCGCGCTATATTCGATCCGTTCGCGTGGTTGCATCTTCCAATCCTATTGAGCCGTTATCGCCAGGTTCAGCGAGTCGCGAGAGTAGCCAGCACGACCGTCAGGGTACGCGCGCCGTCTGCGAGGTGATCTGGTTCCGTCCACTCCTCCTCACTGTGACTGATGCCACCGCGGCTGGGGACGAATATCATTCCTGTTGGGCATAGATAGTGAAGGTGCCGCGCATCGTGTCCCGAGCCTGAATAGATTTCCATTGACGGGATCCCAAGTGTGGTGCTGCTGGCCCCAATAAACGCGCGCATTGGTTCGGGAAAGTCGAGCGGCGGATCATGTGAGAGCTCGTCCACCGTAACCTCGCAATTTCGGCGGTTTTCCTCACAAAGATTGCCGATCCAGTCACCGAGCTTTGTGAGCGAATTAGCATCCGGGTGCCGCAAGTCGATTGAGAAGCGAACTTCCGAAGGAATAACGGAAGGCGCATTTGGCTCAACCTCGAACCTTCCTACAGTAAACTTAACGTCCTCGCCCTTGGCGGCCAGCGCATCGTCGATCGCCGCAACCATTCGCGCCGCTGCAATCATGGCGTCTTTTCGGCGTCTCTGGGGGACGGTGCCGGCATGTCCTTTTTCCCCGGTGACAGACACGCCAAAGACGCGTTTTCCGGCTATGCCTTTCACCACCCCAACTATTCTGCCCTCGGCTTCTAGAACAGGGCCTTGCTCGATGTGGGCTTCGATAAAAGCCGCCGGGCGGACGCCGAGTTTCCGGCGCGGCAAATCAGATTCCACTTCTAGCATCCGGGCCAGTGCCTCGCCGACCGATGTCCCGTCTTTGCCACGCACAGCGAGAACTCTATCGAGGTCGCGGGCGCCGGCAAATACCGTTGACCCCATCATCCCCGGGGCGAAGCGTGAACCTTCCTCGTTGGTCCAGGCAACGATCTCAACAGAGCGCACCGGCTCGATGCCCGCGCTTCGCATCGCTTCGACACCCTCGAGAGCAGCAAGGACACCATACGAGCCATCGAATTTGCCGCCACAAGGTTGACTGTCGAGGTGTGAGCCGGAAAGTATTGGTGCGGCGTCCTCGCGTTTGCCCGGGAGGCGTAGGAACAAGTTGCCAATGGCGTCGACCGAAGCCTGCAGGCCTAGTTCAGCGCCCCAAGATCGCAGCAGCGCCCGCGCAGCTATGTCCTCATTCGACAATGCCTGGCGGTTGACCCCGCCGTTGTCCGTCGCGCCGTGGGTCGCCATTTCCATGAGGCGCCGCCACAGCCGATCTTGGTCGACATGCCGGGACACCGCGATGGCTGCCTTATTCGGGCCCTGAGGAATGGCAATATCTTCAGCCATGATCAATCGGTTCGCATCACCTGGTCGGGGTTGGCGCGCGGATCGCGTGGACCCCAATGTCCGGCTTCCACCATCGCCAGAAACTCGGCGAGCGCGCGGTTAAAAACATCTGGCTCTTCGAGGTTGATGGTGTGACCCGTCTTGGGCAAAACCAGGAGCCCGCTGGCGGGAATGATGCGCTTCAGAAAAAGCCCTGGTTGCAGGCAGTGATCGTCCTCATCACCATTGACGATGAGCGTCGGTACGCTCATGCCAGACAAGCCGCTCTCAAGATCATAAAGCGATGGTCGGTGGACCTGCACACCACGCATGGTGTTGGCGGCGCCGATCTCCGAATGCTCGCCGAGGACCCCGGCAAACTCCTGCCAGCCCCTGGGATCCTTGTTTTGGAACTGCACCCGGGAGGCGCCTTCGGCGTAGATCTTGGCAAAATCCTTGGAGCCTCGCTCTTCGAACGCCTGCGCGACATCAAGAGAAGCGTTTCGGAAAAATTCTTCATGTTGCTTCTCGGCGCCATAGCCGACGCCTGCAACTACGAGCGAGAGTGCCCTTTCGGGGTTTTTCAGCCCCGCATGAAGCACGGCAAATCCACCCATCGACAATCCCACCAAATGGGCCTTGTCGATCGATAGATGATCCATGACCGCCAGAATATCACTGGCTGCGAGTTCCTGGGAGTACATGCCAACGTCTTCGGGCACGTCGGAGGGCGGAAAGCCACGTGCGGCGAACGTAATGCAACGGTAGCGCCGGGAGAAATATCTCATTTGGGGCTCCCAGCTGCGATGGTCGCCGCCATATTCATGGACAAATATGATCGGCATGCCGTCGCCGGCTTCCTCGTAGTAGAGCTTTATTTTGTCCGGCGTTTTCGCAAATCCCATATATGCCAACCCTCAGTACAGGTCGATGTCGCGGTTCAGACCCCGCGCATTTTCAACGGCCTGCGGAAACAGCGTGCAAAGCCGCTCGACCCAAGCCTCCGGCACAGTGGTGCTGATCTTCACGAACCTATCTCGAAACCGCTGGGAATGGTAACCGGCCTGGCGAATCATGATCCCTTCCTGCCGAAAGACATCGCACAGCGCTTCAGGAGCGATGCTGGCTTGCGCCACGTCGACAAGGACGAAGTTTCCGTTGGAGGGGTACACAGGCATTGCAAGGCCCGGGATTTTCAGCACGGCCTCGTTGATGCGGGCCTGATTGGCGCGCTGGCGACGCTGCACCTCGGGAAACCATTCGTCCTTGATCTTGAGGCCGGCAAGCGCTGCCCTCTGTGAAAGCACATTGGAACCCAGATTGTTAGGTGGAGCTTGCGCCAACGATTCTATGATCGGCCCGTCGCCGATGATTGCCCCGATCCGCAAACCAGCAAGCCCGAGCCATTTCGAGAAACTGTAAGTGGTCAGCGTTCGCTCCGGATAGAACCTCGCCGCCATTGTGTGATCGTCGGCGAAATGCCAGTAGGTGCAGTCGTGGATGAGATAAGCGCCGGCGTCTTTGGCGATCTGCGCAAAGGCCTTGATCTCGTCGGCGGTATAGCAAATCCCCATAGGATTGTTGGGATCGACTAGGTAAACTATCCGGGTTCGCTCGCTCATTGCATCGGCAAGTTGCTCAGGCTGAAGTCGGTAATTGTACTTCGGGCCGTAGATAGGAATTTCGACGATTTCGGCGCCCGACGCCTTGGCGAACGCTATCGGCCATTTCCAACCGGGGTCGGTGGTGACGAACTGATCGCCCGGCCTGCACAAGGTACGGCAAGCATGGTACAGCCCTTCGATCGCACCGTCCGTGACAAGCACGCTTGCTTCACGCAAGTCGATGTCCGCCAGGATCAGCTCGCGCAGTTCCTCGAATCCGGCGGGAGGGGCATAGGCATGGAATTCCTCCGACTCTATACAATCCTGCATCGCCTGTTTCACCGACGGGTGAAGCGGAAAATGGTTCGTGTTCTGGCCCAAATAAATCAGGTCGGGTGTGTTGTATAGCTGGTCGAAGTAGCGGTTGCGCTGGTCAAGCTCCAACATCAGCGGGTCCTTTGTTGCTTTTTTAAACAATGGAATGGCGCGTCGAGACACCGCCATCGAGGGTCACGATGCAGCCGCTCGTGTAGCTGGAGCGCGGCGAAGCCAAAAAGACCATGAGATCGGCAACCTCCGAAACCGAGGCGCCCCGCTGGCGCGGGTAGCGTTCGAGCAGCTCGTCGTATCGGCTCTCGTCATTGAAAATCTCGCGCGCGCGCGCCTTTAAAAGCTTGGTCATGCGCCCGGTCTGGACCATGCCCGTATTGACGCCAACCACGCGTATGCCGTCGTCGAGGCTGCGGCCTCCCAGGGTCCGGGTGAAAGCCATCAAGCTGGCGTTTCCGGTCGAGCCCGCAATGTAGTCGAAGTCGAGGCGTTCACCGGCGTTGCCGATGTTGTTAATGATTACGCCGCGGCCCCGATCCTTCATGCGCCGATAGATCAAGCGTGTCAGGTTGATATAGCCGAAGACCTTGAGGTCCCAGCCGCGCCGCCATTCCTCCTCCCCCACGGCGAAGAGAGATCCAGCCGGAATATCGCCGGCGTTATTAACAAGAATATCGGCATCGCCGCACGCATCGAATAATTCCTGCAAATTAGCGGAGATGCTGAGGTCGAACGGATAGACCTGAACCTCAACATCATGCTCCGCAAGAACCGTCCGGCGGACTTTTTCCAAACCGTCGGCGCTACGCGCTGCCAAGTAAAGGTGACAACCTTCGCGGGCGAAGGCTTGGGCGGCGCCTAGGCCTATACCCTTGGAAGCGCCTGTTACCAGCACCTTTTGTCCCTGCAATCCAAGGTCCACCGTCTCCTCCCTTTGTCAGCGTGTCGGCCCGTCCGAGCTACAACCAGTGGACCGACGGGTGCGGTAACCATCGGGTTCTAAATTCAGCGAAAGACTCTAAGGCCTTCCGCATGTTTACCGTCACAATTCATTATGCCCAAATATTCTGGTATTTTGTCATGAATCATTTTAGCATGCATATAGAATGAAATTGTATATGCATTATACGTTATTGTTTTATATTTCTTGGGCAACTATGATGCAAGACGTTCGCGTCATTTACTTCAATCCATCCCCAGACCAATTCACCGGACAACGATGAATCAAAAAATCGACCGAGGCCTCGAAACCGCGCTCCAGAAAACTGAACGGCGCGAAGGTAAGCGCCGAACCATGGCTACCAACCTCCGGCACGAATTGGAAGGCGAGATCTTCCGCGGCCAGTTGGCCCCCGGAATGCGGCTCGACGAGCAGGAGATCGCCCGTCGTTTCGGCGTGTCGCGCACGCCCGTCAGGGAAGCCCTGCAGGCTTTGGCTTCGAGCGGTATGGTGGAAATGCGCCCGCGTCAGGGGGCGACCGTCGCATTGCTTACGGTGTCTTCACTAATCGAAATATTTCAGGTGATGGCCGAGCTCGAGGGGCTTTGCGCTCAGCTGGCAGCCCGGCGCATGGACCGGGACCAGTGCGCCAGCATGACACGCGAGCATGAGGACATGATTCGAATAGTCGATAGCAACGGCGATCCATCGGAATTTTACGAGGCCAACAAACGATTCCACGAGATCATCTATCAAGGCAGCCAGAATTCTTTTCTCATCGATCAAATGCGTGTGCTGCGCACGCGCGTGGCGTCCTATCGTCGCTACATCACTTTTCAGCCCGGCCGAATGCAGACGTCGATCGGCGAGCACGAGGCGGTGGTCAAGGCCATTGTGGACAGGGACGTTGAAGGCGCCCAAGCCCAGATGAGGAAGCACGTCAACCTCCTCGGCGACGATCTCAGCGATTTTATAGCCTCGCTGCCCTCCCATATGCTTCGAACGGGATAGTTGCGCACGCGCCGACGCCGCATCGTTGGTCATATTGCCGATAGGGATCGTGCCGTTACATGGCCAACGGTTTCGTGGTCGCACATCACTGCTCAATCCCGAAATGCAACGAGATCGATTTCGACGCGGCATCCGGGCACCAGCAAGGCGTCGACCTGCACGGTGGTGCGCGGCGGCGGGTGGGAAAAGAACTCCTTCCAGACTTGGTCGAAGTAGTAAAAGTCGTCGAGGTCGGTCAGAAACACCTGGGACTTGACGACGTCATCGAGCCCGGCGCCGGCGGCGCGGAAGGTCTTCTCCAAGTTCTCGAGGACGTAGCGGGTCTGCCTCTGGATGTCGGAGCCGTAATAGGGAAAGGCCGGATCGGTGCGGGCTTCGGATGGTATACCGCTCGTATAATCGGAGGCGATCTGGCCGGCCGCGTAAATGTGGTCGCCGACCACCACCCCTTCGCAGTAATGCGCCAGCGGCCGCGGCGCCCCGCTCTTGGTGATGGACTCCATTTTCATCCCTGCCCCCTTACGCGGTCCAGTAATGGCCCCTTGGAGCCATTACCGGACGCAGTATTCCAATCGGTCCGAAGCCTTACTGATGTGACATTATCGTGTTTAAGATATTGCGCATACAATATTTTTAGTTTTGCATAAAAATTTTTTTGTTTTGCATAAAGAATATGTCGGCCTATAGTACCTGCTCCTGAGGTGGCTTCAGTGGAGTGCAAGGCGAGAGGAATGCTGGATCTAAATGCATGGCGGCATTCACTGCATTACGGGCTGGTGCGGCATTCAAACCAAGTTGACCAAACAAGTAGATGGCCTCTCTCAGGGTAGAGGTGAAAAATCAAAGATAGGGAGTTGAGGCATGATCCATACGCGGTTATCGAGCGCTGTATTGGCCCTGGCATTGTCTGCGACAGTGTCGAGCGGGGCCTCAGCAGCGGATGTCATCGTCGGAGCCATTTATCCGCTGACTGGACCGGTGGCATACGATGGCAAAACGAAACTCAACGGCGCGTTGTTGGCGGTTGAAGAGGTTAACGCCAGTGGCGGCGTTTTAGGCGGCAAATTCAAGTTGAAAGTCGAGGACGGTGCCTGCAATCCGTCGCAGTCGGTTTCGGCGGCGGAAAAACTCATCACGCAAACGAAAGCGGTGGCAATTTTGGGTGCATTCTGCAGCTCGTCCAGCGGCGCCGTGATGGAGGTTGCGAAAAAATACAAAATTCCTCACCTGACAGGCGTTTCGACGTCGCAGGATCTGACACGCCAGGGAAACCAATGGTTTTTCCGTGCGACCGGCACATCAGCGTTGTTGGGTCAGGCCTTTGGCCCGACCATCGTCAAGGCCGGTGCCAAGCGGATTGCCTTTTTGGTCGTCAACGACGATTGGGGACGCGCGGTGGCTAGTTCTTACGCCAAGGCTCTAACGGCCAAGGGCGCCAAAGTCGTGGCCACGGAATTCTTCAGCCGCAGTGATACAGATCTGTTTCCGTACATAACGAAGATCAAAGCGCAAAAACCGGACGTCGTGATCTCGGCCTCCAATACACAGCTAGCGGCCAACGTCACCAAGCAACTTCGCCAGTTAGGCGTCAAGGCCAAGCTGATGGGCGAAGGCGCGTTTACATCGGAGGCGTATCGAAAGCTCGTCGGCAAACTCGCCACGGGCGTAGTCGGGCTCGTAGAATATGTGCCATCGATCGGCAGCGCCACGAACATGGCGTTCGTGAAGAAATATAAAAGCCGTTATAACGAAGAGCCAAGCAAGTTCTCGGCCGCTGGCTACCACGCGGTACACATCATGGCAGACGCCATCAAACGGGCCGGCAGCACCAACGCGGAAAAAATTCGCCAGGCGCTGCTCAAAACCAACTACGCTGGCCTCACGGGGAATTTCAAGTTCGCCGCCAATGGCCAAGCCTATAACTTCAACGTCTACATGGTGAAAAATACGAGCGGCGGATTGGAGATCGTGGGCAAGGCGGCAATCCCCAAGCCCTAATCGACGTGCCCTCGAATTAGCGCGTGTTACAGCAGAATTTGCGGGAGGAAGTTTAATTCCCCTCCCGCAATTTTGAGAATCGATTGAATGCTGGAGCTTTTCCCACAATACGTATTCAACGGCCTGCTCGTGGGCGCGAGTTATGCGCTGATTGCCATCGGCCTGACCGTCATCTTTGGGCTCATGAACATCGCAAATTTTGCCCACGGGCAATTTTACATGATGGGCGGATTTCTGGCTTATTATTTGACGACGGCGCTGGGGTTTAATTTCTTCCTTGCGTTGGTTGCTTCGGTGCTGATCGTTGTTGCCGCCGGTATCTTGCTCGATCGCGTGATATTCAAACGACTCCGGGGGAAACCTCTGATCAGCAGCGTGCTTGTTACGATCGGTTTGGCCATATTGTTGGAAAATCTGGCGCTTGTAATTTGGGGACCGAGACCGGAAGCGATTCCGACTCCATTTTCTCAGGAAGGAATGCAGATCGGCTCAATTTTCACGACCGAGCCACGTCTCTTCGCGCTCATCGTTACCGTTGCAACGATCGTCCTCGTCCACATTCTGCTCCACTACACGCGAACCGGCAAAGCCATGCGGGCATCCTTCCAACAGCAAGAGGCCGCTGCGTTATCCGGAATTAACATTGACCGACTTTACTCTGTCGCGTTTGGAGTTGGTGCGGGCCTGGCTGCCCTGGCCGGTGTGCTGCTCGGGTCGATATTTTTTGTCGAACCTTCGATGGGCGGAGTGGTGACGCTCAAGGCGTTTATTGTCACGATCCTGGGCGGCATGGGCAGTTTCGTTGGCGCCATCGTTGGTGGGCTTCTCCTCGGGCTGGCAGAGAGTTTCGGCACGTTGTTGTCCTCGGCTTATAAGGACGCGATCGGATTTGTGTTGGTAATTGTGATTTTGCTGTACCGCCCGGATGGGTTATTCAGGAAAGTCTGAACCGATGCGAACACGTCGCGTTGCCCTTTGGATTGCGGGCGCTGCCGCAATCATCGCCTTGCCACTTGTTCTGGG
>JAPULJ010000642.1 GCA_027295145.1 Alphaproteobacteria bacterium
TTTCAGTTGAGAAGGCGAAGGTGGAGGCCGCGTTCGCGGCATGCCTGAATTGTGGCAATCTCACCCGGTCCGGGTGCTCTATGTGCGCCGGCACGCTTGCGGGGGTATCCGGTGCCGGCGGGGCGGAGGCCGAACCAGTGCCTCGCCAGAATTGGGAACCGCTCGGGGGTGAAGTTATCCGGCGATTGCTCTATGAGGCTAAGCGCATTGGTGGAACACTCAGCGCTTGAACGGCGCCGATGCGATGTGATAGACATGATTTGCTGAATCCTTACATATATAAAACGAATAGCTGAGCCGCCGACCTCTTGCCCGGGTCGGCGGCTTGCCTTTTGTGGGATGGTTCAGAGGCAGCATCACGCCACCTCAGGCTTCGGCGCGTAGTTCACGCGCGGCAAATTCTTTTGGGCCTCATCGACTTCGTCGGCCGCGTCGGCAGATCCCAGGCTTCGATCTGATCGACGTTGACCGCGATGCGCTCGAAGTGAATCTCGGCGCCTGCGGCCATCGGTAGCCCTCGCGTCGCTGGCCGGCTTCAGCTGGCTGCGCGGCCGCTTGTTGATCCACTCGACGACTTCGTCCAAGTACCAAAAAGTCCGAGATCGTCCGTCGTCGTCGTCGAGCTTAACGCTCATCGGAAATTCGCCCCGCCGCATCCGATTCCATATTGCCGGATAGCTCAGCGGAATCGTCTGCAACAGCTTGCGCTTGTTGATGAGCGTCCGAAGCGGCGAGCTTTCGTGCTCAGGGGCGGTTTCGATGGACATGATTTTGTCCTCCATGAATTACCGTTTCACAGAGGATGTGGCCGTAAATGGTGTAGTTATTAAGCGCGTAATCGCAGAATTATTTCTTAGATTACGCCCCTAATTCCGGAGTGTGATTTTTGATTGCATCGATCAGGCCAACCGTATCAAGGCCGATCATTTCCATCAGATTGGCACAAAAATATTTAAAGCGACCATCCATATATTTTGTCGGTCGTTCGCCGGTAGCCTCGAAGAAGATTGGAGCGGCGCGCCGGATTAGATGAGTGCGAAGCGGTTTCGCTTTCGGGCCCGGCCGCCCTGGTGGTCTTGCGTCTAGCAAGTCGGTGATGGGTTGCTTGATGTCTTCAATGAGGCGGACTAGCATTGTCACGCCATGGTCTTCGACAATTCTCTCTACTTCGCTCCGGTCAACGACGACCCGAAAATCGTATCTGCGGCTCATTGGCAAATCGTTTCTTGACAGCCTTGGTTGGAGGCAGCCGACCTCGGGGACAAGTGCTTCAATGCCGTGGTCGCCAAGATCGCGAGCGAGCGGTTGGGTTAGGAGTTGACTCAACACGTGTTGGATATTGGGATCACTGCGCTCCAGCAGCCGAATTAAGCTGGATAGATTTTTCTGCACCTTGCTCAAGTGTTCGAACTGCTCGCGGCTATCCGCCCTGTTCAAGATGCTCTCGTAGGCCAGTAAGCTCCCGCACAATCGTTTTACGTCGCGCTTGGTAGCGGCGGGATCGATCGGCGCTAGAGCATTAACAACGGTATCAATATCCGCATCGGTAAGACTGCGCTTCAGCGGGTCTTCGGTTCTCGCCGGCATTGACTACGCCCGCTCAAGTGTAACGACTTTCTCTGGCGCCGGCTTGCCGGACACGATTTCAAGCAACCGGCCAGCCCAGGCGACGAGGGCATTGCGTTTCGGCGTGTCGTAGCTGAATCGATCGTAGATCTGCGTAACGCCGCCCTCGCGGTGGTTCAGGATTCGGCTCACGATCAACCGATCGATGCCCATGCTAGTCATCTGCGTTGCGGCCGTGCGTCGAAGGTCATGGACGGTGAAACGGGGAAACTCCAAACCGGCCCAAATGTTCCGTGTCACCGCGCTAAGGTCACCCATCGCCTTGCCGCGCTCATTCGCGAAGACAAAGCCGTTCTTAGGGAGGCCAAGCTCAAGAAGCAGCTCCATCACCGGTTCCGAGAGCCAGACACGGTGGTCGAGATGGTTTTTGGTCCCCGGCCATCCCGTCTCGGCTTGGGGCCGGCCCGGCAATGTCCACCACTGCCCGTCAATGTGCTCGCCGCGCATGTGCGTCACTTCGCCCGAGCGCTGGGCCGTCAGCAATACGCATTTCAAAGCGGTCGCCTTGATCACCCCGAAGTCGTCGAGCTTGGGCCAAACAGCTTGTATTTCGCTTTCGGTCAGAACGCGCTCGCGCTCCGTTGTCGGGTTACGGCGGATGCCAGTAGTCGGATTGATTTCGATGTCTGGCTCTTCTTCGCCAAGTGCCCAGCTGTACACGGCGCTGACGGCGGCGAGCACCTGGTTTGCGAGAATTGGTCGGTCTTCACCGAGTTTCCGAAATAGTCGCCGCACGTCGTCTCTGGTGACATCCTTTGCCTTCCGCGTGCCCAGTGTCGGGTAAACGTACCATCGCAGTAGGTTTGCCGGCTGTTCCCAAGACTTGTTCACTTTCTGTGCGTATTGGTCTTGGTACTTCTCGGCAAGTTTTCGAAGGGTAATGCCCTGGCGAGACTTCATCTTGTCGGCGTGCGGATCTGCGCCAGCGGCGACACGAGCGCGAATCTGGCGCGCAATGTCACGGGCTTCCTTGAGATAGATCGCACCGTAGCGGTCGGTATGGTACCATCTGAGCTGGCCGCCAGATCGGTAGGCGACCTTGAAGGATTTGTGGCCGGTCGGTTGGACGACCAAACAGAGACCGCCCTGTTTCGTGTCCCAGTAGAGCGTTTTCCTGTCCGGCGGTGTCAGGTTCCGAATGAACCGGTCCGTAAGTTCCCGTCGGTTCGGCTCGCGTTTTTTGATTGTCGCCATGGCTTGTTCCAACTGGCTATCGTTGGACTAACAGCCATGAGGTTAATAGAGGGTAATGCAAATTGATAGCCCTTAACGCGGAAGCGAGCATATCAGGGCGTTTCAGGGCGATTCCGAAACGACGCTGAATGGCTTCAAAAAGGGCGATATCTTAAGCGTGCCTTAACCATATTCCTGGCACGATCCGGACGCGAACCGGCGCGAGCCGCGCCGGGGGCCCGACAAAAATTCGAGCCCGGTACATCCCCGCGCCCGGAAAAATCTCGAGAAGGCAGGTCAACATGTTCTCCAAAGACTCGAAGGCACCCACCACGGTCACCATGGCCACCACGCCCGCCACGCCGATCAGCGCCAACGGCGACAGCGCCAAGACCACCGGCATTCCCTCCATCATCAGCCCCGATCTCACGATCGTCGGCGACCTTAAGAGCCACGGCGACATCCAGATCGACGGCACGATCGAGGGCGACATCAACAGCCGCCTCTTGACCGTCGGCGAGCAGGCCACGGTCGAGGGCTGCATCGTGGCCGACACGGTGCGCATTTCCG
>JAPULJ010000643.1 GCA_027295145.1 Alphaproteobacteria bacterium
GAGACTACGGCGGCGGCGTTCTCGAGGCTGGCCCTGGTCACCAGATCGCGGGGCAGGGGCCCGCCCTCTTCCAACATCTTCATGACCATTCGGCCGCCGGCATGGGCGACGCCTTTGCGGTCCTCGTAGACGGCCGGGATCATCGAGGAGCCGAGCGGGGCCAGTCCCAGCGCCTCGGAGACCATGCCCATCGTGTTGGCGGTGAATTGGCCGGGGCAGGCGCCGATGGTGGGCAGGCAGGCGCGTTCCATCGATTTGAGGTCGGCTTCATCGAAGGTGCCGGCGAGCACGCCGCCGATCGCCTCGTAGGCGGTCAGCACCGTCACCTCGTCCCCGCGCCAGTTTCCGGGCAAGGTCGAGCCGCCATAGATGAAAACCGATGGCACGTTGCAGCGAACCATGCCCATCATCAGCCCCGGCAGGGTCTTGTCGCAGCCGCCGAAGCCGACCAGCGCGTCGTAACCATGACCGCGTACCACCGCCTCCACCGAATCGGCGATGATCTCGCGCGAGATAAGCGAGAATTTCATCCCTTGGTGCTGCATCGAGATACCGTCCGACACCGATACCGTGGTAAATTCCCGCGGCGTCCCGCCGGCTTCGACGATGCCTTCCTTGGCCGCCGCAGCTTGGTCGTGCAGCCCCATGTTGCACGGTGTCGTTTCGCCCTCGGTGGTGACGACGCCGATCATCGGCCGCCCGATCATCTCGTCGTCGAGCCCGGTCGCACGCAGGAAGGCGCGGTGGGGTGTGCGGTCCATCCCCTCGGTGGTTATGCGCGACCGCCAGCGCGGATCGCCAGGGCGGAATTGTTTGGAGTAGGTCAACCGCCCGGAACCAGGACCATGACATCGCCGCCCTCGAGTTTGACTTGGTAAGTCGCAATGTCGTCCTCGGCGGGCTCGGCGAGGCATTTGCCGGTGGCGATGTCGAACTTCGCCGCGTGCAGGGGGCATTCAATGACTCCGTCCTCGACGAAGCCATCGCTGAGCAAGGCAAAAGCGTGCGGGCAGATATTGTCGGTCGCATGGAATGCTTCGCCGAGCTTGAAAATGGCAATGTGTTTGCCGCCTATCTCGACGCCCTTCGGCTCGTCCTCTTCGATCTCGTTGGCCGGCGCGACCTTGTGCCACTCTCCCGACATGTCTTGCTCCGTGTTGTGGGTTTTGCGAACCGGGTTAGTCTCCGGCCCCGACCTATTGGTCCTCCGCGACCAAGTCGAAGGCGACCGAGATTCTCTGCTGTTTGCTCTTAAAGGGCACCGTTGAATGATAATAGTACCCCGGGAAGAGGATCATGAGTCCTTCCTCGGGCTTGATCGGCTTGACGATCGGCTCCGCTTTCAACGGCAGTTCGCTCGGCGGGCGGCCAAGCTCCAACCAGCCCGCTTTATTCTCGCCATCGCCAACGATATCCGGCATCAGCGGGTAATAGACGCCGCCGAGATAGCCATCGAGATGGATGTGCGGAACGAGGTTTCCTGCCCCCTCCATGATTACGCCCCAGGACGAAAGACGCCAATGCGCCGGCCAGTTAACGAGGAACGGGTGATCGGTTCCATCTGCGACGAATTCCTGGTACTCGGCGATCGCCGATCGCATCATCGTCTCCAACGCGGCCATCGGACCTGTCTCCTCGCCCAATAGCTCATCGGTGATATGGAGTTTCGGATGATGGTAGGTGGGGTCGTCGCGCGGGGGAACTTTCAGTGTCGGGTGCGCGCGCACGTGCTCGGCGAGGGCATGGTTGAATTCATCCACGCTACCGAAGCCGGGGATTTCGGTCCACCGCTTGGTCATGACGAAGTTGTTGAAATCGAGCAGATAATCGAGATTATTGCGGTCTCCGGCTTCGTTGAGCGCGACGCATTTGAAGGCCATCGCCTCGACACTACCCGGCGCCCAGGCCAGCCATAGATCACAGGCCTCGATCGCCTGCGCGGCAGCGCCGGATTCCAGTAGGAGATTTACGAGGTTGTTGTGCGCGTTCGACCATCGGGGCTTGAGAGTGATAGCGCGTCTGAAGGCAGTTTCGGCCTCTTCGAAATTTTTCAACTTCTGTAGGACCAAGCCCAGATTGCGCGCCGTGTCGGCGGCCTCCGGCGCCAGATCGAGTGTTTTACGGTAGGCCGCTTCGGCCTCTTTTAGCCGGCCGAGCGCCTGCAGCGCGTTGCCGAGATTGTGGTGGGCGGGCGCCAGATCGGGGCGAAGTTCGATTGCCCGGCGAAAGCTGGTAATTGCGTCTTCGATCTGTCCAAGGCGCTGCAGGGCCGTGCCGTAATTGTAGTGAGCCTCGACATATCCGGGTTGACGATCGAGCGCCGCGCGATAAAACCGAGCGGCGTTTTCGTTGTCACCGAGCTTGAGCGCGATCATGCCGGCGAAGGCGTGGAGGTCAGCGCGTTGGGGTTGCCGCCGGATGATCTCGGTGCAGGCACCAAGGGCCTTCTCCAGCTGACCGGATTGGTAGAGCGCACTTGCTCGTTGCTGGAGCTCGGCGGTCTCCACGGCGCTGAAGGTATCTCGATCTTCGTGCGTGGATATTGGCACCCGCCACCTTTTTTCCGCGAATTCTTGGCCCGAACCGTCGGTCGCGGTCCCGCAACAGGCTTGCCGTATCGATCCAAGCCTAGCGGAATTGCGCCTTGGTGCAAATCGCCACTCGAATCGCCTTAGCGATCACCGCCTCAGCACGGCGCCACAGGCGCGCGGCAATGGCGGTTTTGCCCGGCGCGGGCGCTTGATCTTGCGCGGCTTGGAGGGTGCTTTGATGAACCATCGGGCGAGGCGGTTCCCGCACCCGTCTCCGGGCGGCAGAGTTTTCTGGCGCACGCAGGCCGGGCTGCCGGGTGGGCAGCGCAGGCGGACATGCATGTGGGCGTCGTGGCCGTACCAGGGGACGACCTTGCGCAGCCAGCCCCGGTTCGCGACGGTGCGCCGGCACAGCGCGCGCTTGATTACAGGATTGACGAACACCCGATCGACCCGGGGATCGCGGGCAGCGGCGCGGATGAGAGTGGTCTGCCGGTCCGAGAAGCGCCTGGCATCGAGCGCCTTGCGGTTGGAATCGAGCATTGAAATTCGCGGCGGATTATCACGATAGGCGTCGGTAACACGCGCGCGCGGTACGATGGTAAGCCGGATGTCGGCGTCGAGCCCCATCTGGTGGCTGGCATGGCCATTGGCCGGTCCGCCGCGCGGCTGGCCGATATCGGCAATCAACAAGACCTCGCCGGTCTTGGCATAGGGACGGGCGAGATCGCCAACGAACCGGACCATCGCCGGATGACCCCAGAACCGATTGCGCTGGGGCCGCAGCACGACATAACCCGGCCCGATCCGAGGCACCGCGCGGGCGCCGGCGATACAGCCGTTCGAATAGAAGCCGACGACGCGTGCCGGGCCACCGGCGGGATCGCCAACCCTGCCCCAGGGATTTTGTTCGGCCCAAGCGGGCGTGCCAACGCCAATCGCGGCAAGGAAAACCAGCGCCAGGGTCCGAACCCGGAAGACAGATTGGTGTCGTTCGTTTCGTGTGATTCGCATCGTCCTCGCAGCGCAGCGCATCGGAGACACAAGCGAACGCGTTTGCCTGTGGCCGTTGCGCTCGCAATCGACTAGAACCCAATGCGCTGTCTTCACCCTCATATGGTTCCGATCCTTGAGCCCTGCGAGCGCCAATCAAAATCCCCGTGCAGCCGACGATCCCACGCAACCACTGCTCGCCCCATTCGCTGGTTTACGGCCGGCGGCGGGCCGCGCCGTGGAGGTCGTCTCGCCGCCCTACGACGTGCTGACAACCGAGGAGGCGCGGGGCCTCGCCGAGGGCCAGCGCTGGAGCTTTCTCCACGTCTCGCGCCCCGACATAGACTTGCCACCGGGCACTGATCCATACGGGCCCGAGATCTACGCTAAAGCCGGCAAAGCCCTGCGCGCCATGATGTCCGCCGGCGTCCTGGTGCGCGACCCGCGCCCGGGTTTCTCGATCTACCGGATTTCCGACGGCGCGCATGTGCAGACCGGTATCGTTGGCGCTGCTCCCCTCACCGCCTACGAATCAGGCCGCATCCGTCGCCACGAATTTACCCGCCCCGATCGCGAGGAGGATCGGTTGCACCACATGGATGCGCTCGACGCGCAGACCGGTCCAGTCCTGTGCATCCATCGCGACGATGCGGCACTGGCTGCTGGCCTTGGCCGTCTGACCACGGGCGAGCCGGTCGTCGACGTCAAGCTCGGCGAGGTGCGTCACACCATCTGGTCAGTGCTCGATCTGCCCGAAATCGCGCTATTGTCGGACCTGACCGCCGGCATCGCGGCTCTCTACATCGCCGACGGCCACCACCGCACCGCCGCCGCCGCGCGCCTCGCTGGTGCCCGACGCGAAGCAAATCCGGAACACGATGGAAGTGAGCCCTACAATTCCTTCCTGACCGTCGCTTTCCCTGAAAGCGAGGTGCGAATTCTCGATTACAACCGCGTGGTTCGCGACCTCGGTGGACTGTCGGACGCACGGTTTCTCGAAGCGGTGGGCGCGCGGTTCTCGATGTCGCCGGCGCAAAGCCAGGTGAAACCTGGCGCACCCCACGAGTTCGGCATGTATCTGGGCGGTCAGTGGTATCGGCTCGGCCTCGCGGGCGCCTTGCCGTCAGACGAGCATCCGCTGGCCCGACTCGATGTCCACATTCTGGCCGAACGCCTGCTTGAGCCGGTGCTGGGGATCAGCGATCCGCGGCAGGACCCGCGCATCGACTTCGTCGGCGGCGCACGCGGCTTGGGGGCGCTCGAAACGCGCGTCGATAACGGCGAGGCGGCGGTCGCCTTCGCGCTCCATCCGACCCAGGTTTCAGAGCTTCTGGCGGTCGCCGATGCGGGCGAAGTGATGCCACCGAAATCGACCTGGTTCGAGCCCAAGCTGGCCGACGGGCTGATTTCCTATCCGTTGGGGTAGGGCTTTCTGATACCAACCGGTCACAAGTGTACCCTCTTGTATGTGCCCTCAAACGGCGGACGGGCGCTCCTGAGCGCGTCGAAGGGCGCTCTCCTGGCTGCCTCGTATAAGCTCGGGCGCTCCTGAGCTTGTCGAAGGGCGCGCTTGTCCAGAAGCCGGGCGCCGGCTTCTGGTTTTGGGGCCTTTCAAGGTTTGGGCCGAGCCGGGGGACTGACTAAGCAGTTTTTGAAACTTCGCGCCATGCGGCGCATGATCGTGAAATAGGCATCGCGGCCGGGCTTGATGTCGACGCCGATTGGGTCGAGCACGGCGATCCGCGCGCTGGTTCCGCGAACAATTGTATTCGCTAATCCCAGCGATTTTCCTGGCTCGTGAAAGAGGCAGCGCGCACCTGTCTGGCGAAGCCGCTTGCGTACTTGGATCAGATGCCGCGCGCCCGGCCGGTCTTGCGACCCCACGCTGGCGGCGGCGACTTGATTGAGCCGGTAGCGCTGCCCGAAATACCGGTAGGCGTCATGCAGAACCACGTAGGGCGCAGAGCGGACAGGCTCCAGTGTCTGCGCGATCTCGGCGTCGAGCCGGTTGAGCCGCCCTCCCAAGCGATCTGCGTTGGCGCGGTACCGGCCAGAGTTGTTCGGATCGGCTACGCTTAGGGCTGCGGCGATAGCCCGGACCATAGCCTTGGCGTTGCCAGGATCGAGCCAGATGTGGGGATCGTACGCACCGGCGCTGCGCAATCGCCTTACTCGCGAGGCTTCAATCAGGGCGACGATCCGAGCCCGCGTCGCCAGCGCCGCGAGGGGGCGTTCGAGGAAGCGTTCCATCGCTGGGCCGATCCAGAATACGATTTTCGCCGAGGCGAGAGCGCTTGCGTCCGAGGGGCGCAGCGCGAGGGCGTGCGGCGAGGCGTAGCCTCTGACCAGCAGATAAGGCGCGCCCGTGATCCCATCAGTAACCCCGGCGACAAGGGAATGTACCGGTTTGATCGAGGCGACGATCTTCGGCGTCTCGGCTCGTGAAAGGCCGGCGGCGACGAGCCCCAGGAAGGCGCAGAAAACCATGGGCGCGGTCCGCTTCGCGCAAGAGACCCCGGCTCGGGATTGCTGCGCGGTCGGGCGGCCAGTTGCGTTCGACAGGCGCGGATTGCGGGTGGCGTTCATATTTGCTATGTAATAACATAACAAATATGAACTAATCAATATGCGCGCCCTTACTCGGCAACGAGAGCCCAACCCCGATGACCAAGCGAGCCGATCCTGACACCTCACACGATCACGGCCGCTGCATCGACGATGCGCTCGATGCGGCGGCGGATATTTGCGCCCGGCGCGGAGCACGCCTGACCCCGCTGCGGCGCCGGGTTCTGGAACTTGTCTGGGCCGGCCATCGCTCGGTCAAGGCATACGATCTGCTGGCCCGACTGGGGGCCGGCGCGATGCCACCGACCATCTATCGCGCGCTCGATTTCCTAGTCGCCCAGGGCTTGGTCCACCGGCTGGAGAGCCTGAACGCCTATGTCGGCTGCCCCCGACCCAGGGCCGACCATGACAGCCAGTTCCTGATCTGCGAGGGCTGCGGCATCGTCGACGAGATCGACGCGCCCGAGCTGGTGCGGGAGGTTCGCCAACGTGCTGGGGCGGCGGGTTTCACGCCGATCCGCCAGACTCTCGAAGTGCATGGGCTTTGCGGGCAATGCAGCGCGCCGGGGAATGGCCCATGAGCACACCGGGAGCGAGCGCCGGCGAGCCCTTGATCTCAGCCAGCGGGATCTGCGTCGGATCCGGCGCCGGGGCGCTGCTCGATCATATCGATATCTCTATTTCGCCCAGCGAAATCGTCACCCTGATCGGTCCTAACGGGGCCGGCAAGACGACGCTGATCCGGGTGCTTCTGGGCATCCTGCAGCCAAGCGAAGGGGCGGTCCACCGTCGGCCCGGGCTCAAGATCGGCTACGTGCCCCAGCACGTCTCGCCCGACCCTGTCCTGCCGCTGACGGTCGAACGCTTCCTGACGCTTGGCGGCCGGTCCGGCGGTGGCCGGATCGAGAGGGCGCTAACGGAGACGGGTATCGAACGGTTGCGCAAGAGGCCCCTGGATGCGCTCTCGGGCGGCGAGTTGCGGCGTGCGGTTCTGGCGCGCGCATTGCTCCGCGAGCCGGATTTGTTGATCCTCGACGAACCTGTACAGGGGGTCGATTTTGGCGGTCAGATCGAGCTCTACGAATTGATCGGAAAATTGCGGAAGACGCGCGGCTACGGCGTGCTGCTGGTCTCCCACGACCTACATTTGGTCATGGCGGCCACCGACCGCGTCGTGTGCATCAACCGCCATCTGTGCTGCGCCGGCCACCCCGAGGCGGTCAGCCGGCATCCCGAATATCTCGAACTCTTCGGTGCCCGCGCCGGCGACCTCGCGATTTACACCCACGACCACGACCACGAACACGATCTAGCGGGCCGGGTGGTTCCGGTCGGCGGCGGAGCGGCGGGGCGGATCGTGCCCACCGCCAGCGACAAGGCGGATCGTGCCCACCGCCAGGGGCGGCACAGATCGTGATCGAGGGATTTGTTCTGCGGGCGCTCGCCGGGGGGATCGGCGTTGCGCTGGTTGCCGGTCCGCTCGGCTGTTTTATCATCTGGCGGCGGATGGCCTATTTTGGCGCTGCGGTCTCCCACGGCGCCCTGCTCGGCGTGGCCGTGGGACTATTTTTCGGCGTCAGCGTCAGCGTTGGCGTTGCTGGTGTCTGCCTGCTTCTGGCCGGCGCCCTGGCCTTGCTCCAGCGCCAGCGAACTTTGGCCACCGATACGCTCCTCGGCATCCTCGCGCACGCCGCACTGGCTTTTGGTCTGATCGCGTTGGGATTCATCGAGGGCGTGCGCGTCGATCTGTTGGCCTACTTGTTCGGTGACGTTCTGTCGGTCGGCTACGGCGACCTAATTGGGATTTATGGCGGCGGCGCGGTAGTTTTGGTGTGTCTTGCCTGGATCTGGCGGCCGTTGCTCGCGATCACGGTCGATGAAGAACTGGCGCGCGCCGAAGGCGTCGCCGTCGGCTGGGTCAGGCTGATCCTGATGGTGCTGGTGGCGTTGACGGTGGCCATCGCCATGAAGATCGTCGGCGTTCTTCTGATCGTCTCGCTGCTGATCATTCCGCCGGCATCGGCGCGAGCCTTAGCCCGCAGCCCCGAGGCAATGACGGTGATCGCGGCGGGCCTGGGCATCCTCGCGGTGATCGGTGGGCTCGGCGCCTCGCTGGCCTGGAATACGCCGGCCGGCCCCTCGATCGTCGCCGCGGCGACAGTTCTGTTCGCCAGTTGCCAGATTATACCAAGGGCCTTATCAGCCCTTGGCAAGCGCGACCGCGCGTCCGAGCTTATGCGAGGCCAGCCAAGGGAGCGGACGCGACCGCCCGGCGACTGAGGGAATATGAAATAAACTAAGGGAGCGGACGCGACCGCCGGCTCAGGAGCCTTTTTTCTTGGCGATCAGATCTTCGAGCCGGACGCGGTAATAGCCTTCCTTGATGATCGGCAGCTTGTAGGCCCAGCCGCGCAAACGGGAAGCCAATGCAGCGGCCTCTTTTTTGACCGCATCGGCGGCTTTTAGCCCGGCACTCTTGGCCGCTTTGTCTTTGGGTCCGAGCGCATTTTTGGGATCGAAGGTGACCGTGAAGGCGATCCAGTAATCCTTGTCTCCAAGCTTGGCCACCTTTGCTTTCACAACCAACCCATCGAAGGATCGAAGCTCGGCGGTGCCGGCGAGGTTTTTCTTGAAATCGACCTTCCCGGCGCGCTTCACATCGGTGAGGTCGAGGCGGGACAGCGCGTTGGTCAGCCCGGTGATTGAACCGTCGTCCTTGGCCACCATCCCTTCGGGCAGGGGTGTGGTGAGGAGCTTGATCTCCTCGCCCGGCTTGCCACGCCCGACGATGGTCTTCTTGCCGTCGCCTTGGGTCAATATGATCTGGCGGATGCGCCCGCGCTTTACGTCGGCCAGCCTGCGCACCAGCCATTTGAGCGGGTCCACCTCGATCGAAAGGTTGCCGGCGGCGAGCCATGCCCGCTTGGCGCCGGGTCGGCGGAAATAGACCGAACCCGGGCCGATGCCGGCACGCGCTTCCTTGGTCTTTCCGATGATCAATTTGGACAGAACCTTGCCGCCGGGACCGGTGACGGTGATGAGGCGCGATTTCGCTTCCTTTGCGGTCACCGGTTCGACGCCGATCCTTGTGTAAAGATCGGGTTTTCTGGTTTTGGGTTCGGTTATTTTCAACTCGGCGATACCGACCAGCAGGCTTTTGGCCTTAACCGGATCGACAGCGTAGCCATCCTTCTCCTTCATCACCCAGCCCGACTTGCCGCGCAGGACGGTGAGCGTCGTTTCCTTGGCAGCGATCGTGAAGCTGGTGACCGTGTTGATGTTCTTCTTCAATTCGGGCGAGACGATTGTGCCGCTGCCGCTCACCCCCGCTTGCCGTCCGCTCGGCTCCAGCGCGACCGCGCCGGCAACCGCGAGCACCGTGACCCCGAGAAGGATTCTGAAGCTGCGCATCTATTAGCCCCTGCTCTGGGTGACAGCGTACCGCCGCCGCCGCCGCCGCCCCCGCACCAGACTGACCAACAGAGCGATCAGGGCGATGAGGATGGGCAAGGCGCCGATGGTCAGGAACTGGAGGCGCGTTTCCAGCCGGTCGATATCGCGGCGCATGGCCAGTTGGACCGCGCGCAACTCTCGCCGCGTGCGCAACACATCGTCGCGGAACTCAACGATCGCCTTGATCTGCGCGGGCGAGAGGATGCTCTTGCCGGTGGCGTCGGTCTTGCTGCGTAGCTCGGCGAGCTTGCCGCGCGCTTGTTTGAGTTTCTCGACGAGATCGCGCTCCTTGGCGCGCAGGCGCAGGCTGGCTTTGCGCTGGATATCCTGGACCAGGGTGAACGGGCGTGCCGCCTGACCCCGGCTGCGCAGTCCGATCAACGCACCGCTGCCGGCAAGGTTGTCGAGCGCGTTGATGATGAAAGCGCCGTTGTCGGCAACCGCAACGGTAACCTGTCTACCAAAATAGGCGCGCTGGCTCACCCAGAAGCGGTCGTCCATCAGGTCGGTGTCGGCAATGATGACGATGTTGATGCCCTTGAGTGACTGCGTGAGGTGCTTGGCTTTGGCTTCCTTCTTGGCGTCCTTCTTCTTGGCGTCTTTCTTCTTGGTGTCCTTCTGGGCCGGTTTCTTGGAATCTTTGCCCTTCTTTTTCGCCGGCGCGGCGGGCGGTCCCTTGGGGAAAGCGCTTTTGACCTTACCGCGCAGCCTGGCGGCCATGATCAGCACCTGTCCTCCGGATTTGAAATCCGCCGCCAGCTTCAAGATGTCAGGGCGAAAGCGTATCAGATTGGCATCGATCTGCATCGACTGCGGGCTCGAGATCAGGAGCGGAACGAGATCGATTTTACTGCCCTTGGTCTTGCGGATGATGCCCGCGCTGGCGATGTTGATACGCCGCAGATCGGTGGTCACGATGTCGTCGCGGTTGATGTTGCGTTTTCCTAAACCCATCCACACAAGATACTCGACGATCTGCTGCGGGCGGCCGTCGGTGCCGGGCGTGCGCACCCGCACCGCGACGCTCGGATCGCCGACGACACGATCTTTAACCACCTCGACACCCCATGCCTCGAGCAGCCCGGGCAGGTCCGAGCCAGTATCGAAATTCAAGCCGAAGCGACTTTGTCGGCCCGCGGTCTCGGCATGGGGATCGATGAAGAATATCGCCTTACCGCCTCTCAGCACGTACTGGTCGATGGCGTAGAGCGCTGCCGGCGTTAGTCGCTTTGGATGAACCACCATCAGCACATCGAGCTTGGAATCGACCGGCCCCGTCTCGTTCCGCACCTGGCGCAAGGTGAAGCGTGCGGAAAGCTGTTTGATGATGGTCCACGGCTTGCCAAATCGGTTGACCCGGCTGCGCGGTTCGCCCAGGGGCATGGTGGACATCAGCCCGACGACTTTCTTTTTGGGCTTGGCGAGACGCGCGATCAGTCGCGTTAGATCGTATTCCAGAAAACGCTCGCGGCTGGGATTGAAGAAGGTGATGGTCTCTTCGTCGTCGGTGCTATTTGTCCCGACAAGGCCGAAATAAGCGTTCTCGGAGGCGGTGCGGTTGACCGGGATTCCCTGAAGCCCGGCCCCGACCGCCTTGTCCTCGATATCAGAGAACGGCTCGGGGTTGTAGATTTCGAGGCGGATCTTGCCGCCGGCGAGATCGCGGTAGCGTTCGAGCAATTCGCGCACGCGGTTGACGTAAGGCACGAAGCTCGGCACTGTCTTACCGAGCTTCTCCGAGTAGTAGAAGCGCAGCGTGATCGGCTCGTCGATCTCTTTCAAGATCTGCCGCGTACCGTCCGACAGGGTGAACAGCTTGTCCTCAGTGAAGTCCAGCACCATGCCGCTGAACAGGCGGTTGGAGATCGCGTTTACCGCCACCAGCAAGACCAGCAGCAGAACCAGGCTGGCAATCGCCACGGTCCGACGTTCGGGGCTCCGGCGTTCGGGCATCCTGCGCTCCGACATCACGCCTACTCCGCCTTCTCGAGGTCGAGGACGATGGTGTTGGCCATCAGGAAGATGACGATCACCGAGCCGAAAAATACCAAGTCGCGCAGATCGATCGCGCCCTTGGCGATGGCGTTGAAATGGGTGAGGAAGCTGAGCGAGGCGATGGTGTCTGCGAGCCCCTGGGGCAGCCAGCCGGAAACGAAGCTAAGCACGAACTGGGTGCCTGACAGGGTGAAGATGAGGCACACCGCGGCCGAGACGATGAAGGCTATGACCTGGTTTTTGGTCCAGGCCGAGAAGCAGGCGCCGATGGCGATGAACCCGCCGGCCATCAGGAAACTGCCGATATATCCACCCAGCAGCGCCCCGTTGTCGGGCTCGCCCAGGACATTCACGGCGATCCAGATGGGGAAGGTTAGCGCCAGCGCCGCCCCGGCGAAGACCCAGGCGGCGAGGAATTTTCCGATCACCGCCTGGGACAGCGAGATGGGAAGGGTGAACAGCAGCTCCACCGTACCGGTTTTACGCTCCTCGGCCCACAGGCGCATGGCGATAGCCGGCACCAGGATCAAGTAGAGCCAGGGGTGGAAGACGAAGAAGGGCTGCAAGTCGGCCTGCTCGCGACCGAAAAAATTGCCGACGAAAAAAGTGAGCGTGCCGGCGAGAAGCAGGAAGACGACGAGAAAGACATAAGCGACCGGCGTTGCGAAGTAGCTGCGCAGTTCGCGCTGGAAGATGACCCGGATGTTGCGCATGCTTGGCAGTGCCCCTACGCCGCGCTTTGGGTGATCTGGCGGAACACCTCATCGAGGCGGCCGCGCTCGGCGTGGATCTCTTCGAGCGGCCATTTCTTGGCGCGTGCCAGCCGCCCGATCTCGGCGACGATCGATTTGCCTTCCTTGGGGAAGACGGTGATGCGCGAGGGATCGACGATCTCGACCCGCTCGACACTGTCATGGGCCTTCAGCGCCTCGGCGGTTTTGGCGACGGCCCGCGCATCGAGGGTCAGTGTCACCGCGTTGTGATACTGGGAGCGTTGCTCCAGTTCGAGCGGCGTGCCGTCGGCGACGATCTTGCCGGCGTCGATGATCAGCGCGCGGGTGCACACCGCGCTCACTTCCTCAAGGATGTGGGTGGAGATGATGATCGCCTTGTGCGGCGCCATTTCCCCAATCAGCGCACGTACTTCGTGCTTCTGGTTGGGGTCGAGGCCGTCGGTCGGCTCGTCGAGCACCAGCACTTCGGGGTCGTGAAGAAGTGCCTGGGCGAGCCCCACCCGGCGCTTGTATCCCTTCGACAGCGTGTCCATCGGTTGATCCAGAACGGATGCGATATTGGTCAGCTCGATGGCGCGGGCGATCCGTTTCTTGGCCTCGGCCCCGTCAAAGCCGCGGATACCGGCGATGAAACGCAGGTAGGAAGAGGGGTTCATGTCGGAATAGGCGGGGGCGCCTTCGGGCAAGTAGCCGAGGCGTTTCTTGGCTTCGATGGGCGCGGCGACGATGTCATGCCCGCAGATTGAAGCCTGCCCGGACGTTGGGGTGAGAAAGCCGCACAGCGTCTTCATCGTCGTCGATTTGCCGGCGCCATTGGGCCCCAGGAAGCCCAGCACTTCGCCCTTGGCGACGGTGAAGCTGACACCGTCGACCGCACGAATGGCGCCGAAATGTTTGACCAGTGACTGCGCCTCGATCATTGCCTCTCCGCATGCGGATCATTGGCCTGGAACGGCCGGTTCGCCGGCTGGAATTTTGGAAACGTGCGCCTCGCAGGGGGGGTGCTCGCTCGGCTCCTCGCCACGAAGCGCCTCTACATAAGCGCTTCGTTACGCCCGCGCAATCCATTGGCGTGGGAATTGTTTGGCGAAGAGATTGATATTGCGGGCGATTCGCGGCACCTCGGGGTGACGCAGCGAAGCCTGCCGGCCTATTCTTGGGCCGAGCGAGACGGAAGGAACAGCTTAATGCGGGTCAATTACGAGATCATCGTGCGCGGCAATAACCTCGGCTTCAAAGGAGGATTCTTCGCGCTGGCCAATGCCACCCTCATATTCACCAGTGACGGACCGATCCTCTTCGATGTCGGACACTACAGCAATCGCCCGGCACTGATCGAAGGGCTGGCGGGCAAGGGGTTGAAGCCGGGCGACATTCGCGCGGTCTTTCTCTCGCACCTGCATTTCGATCATTGCAACAACATCGATTTGTTCCCGGACGCCAAGGTCTATGTCTCGGAACGCGAGTGGCAATATGTCGAGGCGCCCCATGTGAACGATATGTTCGTGCCCTGGCTTATCCGCGAGCAGCTCAAGAAACACGATCTCGCTTTCATCGACGGCGAAGGGCGGATCACCGAGGGTGTGCGCTACTTCCCCGCGCCCGGCCACACACCGGGTTCCTACGCGCTTTGTCTCGAAACCGGCACGAAGGGGCGGGTGGTCCTCGCCGGCGATGCCATCAAGTATCCCAAGGAAGCCTTCGCCTGCCGCTGCGACATGCCCTTCGATAGCGTCGAAAGCGGGTCGAAAACAATCAAGCATATCCTGTCGATCGCCGACCGCATCGTACCGGGCCACTTCCCGGAATTGTTCAAGCGCGACGGCAACTGGGTCTGGGAAGACGCGGCCGAGCTGACGTTGTTGATCCGCTAGAGCCAGATTCGAAAAAATTCACGCAGATGCTTCCCCAACGGGAGAGGGGAATATTATCCAGCGCAGGGTTCCAGCGAAACGGAAGCTGATTTGCAAGCCCGCCAAGCAGCACGAATGTACAATTATTTGACCACTGTTCAAAAATTTAATACTATCACGATACCTACTTGAATTCCCACAATTAAATTATCCGATTAATATTTAATTAAACACTGTTTAAAATATTTTATTACTGTCCGAATTTTTGACTTAAGGCAGCCCGGAGCCCGATACATGGACTACACCACACTGATCTACGAAACCGAAGACCGGATCGCCCGGATCACCCTCAACCGGCCGGAGCGGCTCAACGCCATCAATAACGAGATGCCCGAAGAGATCGCTGCGGCGATCGCGGAGGCAGGCGCGGACGACGCTGTCCATGTCATCGTGCTTGCCGGGGCCGGCCGCGCGTTCTGCGCCGGCTACGACCTCAAGCTCTTCGCCGAGGCCAAGGGGCCGCAAACCTTCAGCCAGGAAATGCCCTGGGACCCGATGAAGGATTACGCGATGATGGCGCGCAACACCGAATATTTCATGAGCATCTGGCGCAGCCACAAACCGGTGATCTGCAAGGTCCATGGTTATGCCGGCTCAGGCGGCAGCGACATCGCCCTATGCTCGGACATCATCATCATGGCCGATGACGCTAAGATCGGCTACCCGCCCGTGCGGGTCTGGGGCTGCCCCACCACCGCCATGTGGGTATATCGGCTCGGTGCTGAGCGGGCCAAGCGCATGCTGCTCACCGGCGACTATGTCGACGGCGTGGAGGCGGCGCGCATGGGACTGGTCCTTAAAGCCGTTCCCGCGTCCCAGCTCGACGACGAGGTCGAGGCCCTGGCCCAGCGCATGGCCGGGATCCCCAAGAGCCAGCTGATGATGCAAAAGCTGATGATCAACCAGGCCCTCGACAATATGGGGCTGCAATCAACGCAGATGATCGCCACCCTCTTCGACGGTATCACCCGGCACTCACCGCCGGGGATCGCCTTCAAGAACCTGGCCGAGACCGTCGGGTTCAAGGCGGCAGTGCAGGCGCGCGACAGCGGCGCGCCGATCGACGAGGGATGATGGTGGCGCGCGAACAGCGGGCGGCGCGACGCGAGGCGGTTCACGGCTTCAAGCGCGCGGCCATCCTCGATGCCGCCAAGCGGGTCTTTCATGCGGGCGGTCTCGAAAGCGCTTCGATGCGCGAGATCGCCAGCGAGGCCGGATATACTCCCGGCGCGCTCTATTCCTACTACCCCGCCAAGGAGCATATCTACGCCGATCTGTTATCCGATTCGCTGGCCGAGCTCGGCCGCACGGTGCGCGACGCGTCCGCCACCGGTGATCCGCAAACCCGTGCGGGGGCCGGGTGCCATGCCTTTTACGCCTACTATCGCGGCCACCCGATGGACCTCGACCTCGGCCTCTATCTGTTCCAAGGGATTGGCCGGCGTGGGCTGACCCCAGAACTCGACCGCCAGCTCAACGGCCGCCTGATCGGGGTCTTGAGACCGATCAGCGAAGCCATCGCCGGGCTGGGCTGCGGGCAGGAAACCGCCGACCAGGAAACCGTGGCCGCGCTGTGCCAGCTCTGCGGCGTGCTCCTGCTCGAACGCTCGGGTCGATTGAAGGTGCTGGGACAGGAAGGCGAGGATCTGGTCGGCAAATATCTCGCCGAGATGGTCGCGCGGCTGGCCATCGGGCGGGATTGAAACCCGTCCCAGTGGTTATCGGTGGTGCCGCGAGGGGCAATTCGTAGGGGCGGGTCTCAAACTCTCCAGCAGTAGGCGTCCAAGTCCTTAACCTATTGGGATAACTTGGTTTTCATCAACAAACGTGTGGGGTTTATCGGTCCCACACACGGGGCGCATCTAGCGGTGTGAAGATCGAAAAAAACCCGCGCCCAACAGCAAACTGAACGCGGGCATGTTGGGCGGGAATGTGAAGATAATGTTACCCGAGAGGGGGTGGGGCCTCCGTGAAAAAACAGTGACCCAGCCCACAATCCGCTGGCTTGGCGGAAGGGGACTGGATCACTGGAGTTCGCTGGAACGATCAGATTACCGGCAGAATGGCATCGCCGGGCTGTCTCAGGTTAACACCGTAGTGCAGCCTGTCGACCGGATCGTAGAGCAGAGGACCAGTTCACATGGACTGATCCGTCGGCGCACTTCATCGTGGGATCGAGCCACGATGGGGCAAGCTCTTGGTGGCGCTACCTGCGCCGGTTGGGGACACGACACAAGGACGTGAGAGGACACGACACAAGGCCGTGGCAAAGGTAGAGATC
>JAPULJ010000644.1 GCA_027295145.1 Alphaproteobacteria bacterium
CTACACCCTTCGTCAAGCCGCTAAGGATTCCGGATTCAACAGAGGGTGTCTGCACAGCTTCATCGATCACGAAGAGAACATTACTGTTGGAGGCCTCAGTAAGATATTGCTTCTGATTCAACAGCAGGCAATCCTCCGCACCGAGTTCTCGAGCCTGAAGGACACCCAGAACATTGTTGAGGTAGTTGCCACCTTTGATACATGGATTCAGGGCGTCAACCGGATTGCGGCGAACGGACGGTATTGCAAGCGTCAGTCCTTCACTGTAATGATGTGCAGGCCATTCCGGTATGGCCTTTACAATGATGACGCGGAGAGGCGTCAGGTCGGGCGCTGGGTAGAGGTCTATTGGACCACTGCCACGTGTGTAAGCATAACGAACGTATGCATCATCAGTGCCGCCGTTCTGACGCCAAGCTGCTATCGTGCGGGCAATCTCTGCATGCATTTCCTGCGTCGATTCACTGATACGAAAATGTATCAGGTCGGCTGAACGCAGCAGCCTCTGCCAATGCTCGGCACCTAAAAAGGGTACCCCGCTGTAGGTACGGAATACTTCGTAAACCGAATCACCATATAAAAAGCCACGATCTATAATGGGAACGGTGCCCTCATCCAGCGGCGTTCTTTTGCCAGCAACACTGGCATAGCCTTTTTGCGTACCCAAACTCGATACTCCTAGTTCATTAGCGTTCTACGTTTGATCGACCTACTTCCGAGTGCATGCGGTAGCTATGTTGACGGAGTTGTCATCGGTTAGGCTTTTTTCTTTTGTCAACGTGGCTCAAGTTCAGCTGGAATCTGTCGAATTGTCCGCAGAAGTCCGGCGGCTCCCCAGTCGGCCGCATCGTATACGGCGCAGGGCTATTTGGGTCAATGGAAAAACGACCAGTGTTTTGAAGGAACATTGACTCCGCATCACAAGCTTCACTCCAATGGGGGTTCTCGTTACCAACGTGTAAATAGTGACGGTTTAGAAACCCAAGTATAAACAACAAGGTACAACTATTTTCGCGAATAAGGCGCCAATCGCGATATCAAACATTAACACCCGTTAGATTCAGTCCAAAGCCACCGCGTCAGAATGTCCGATTTCGGCCGAGGGCGGGCGTTGGAGATGCCGTCTGATTATTGCTTCGCAGCCAGTGCCCGCTTGAACTAGTGGCGCACTGCGTAGTGCATGCCCCAACCCAGCGCGGTGTAGACGGCGATGGCGCCCCATAGAATACCAGCGAGGATTGCCGTCTCGCCGGCATCGGGGTTGCTCGCGTGAGCGGCCATGAAGTACAGCATGAACATGCCGTAACTGGCCGCGGCCCAAGTGGCTATGATCGGGACCACTGCGGCGGCGCGCCAGCGTCGCTGGTACAGGTAGGTCAAGAGGCGCGCCATGAAGTAGAGCAGAAAGATCCCACAGATCAGAATTGGGGGCGCCACGGTCACTGCGATCAGAATCCTCATGCCGACTTTCCCGCGCTCTCCCGCTTGCCAGAGCCGCCAAAGATCTATCGGCCAGGCGCGTTCGCGTGATTCCCAGTCTTGTTGCGCCGTTGCCGCGGACCGGCGGACGCCCGGATCCATATCGTTTAACGCCTCTTCAATGAACGCCTGCCGCTGGCTGGAATTGGTTTTTGGCGAAGCCAGCCAGCTGACCGCATGGCGTCGCACATACGGGTCAGGATCGGTCATGCCGCGCTCGACGATCACATCTCGTTGCTCCGTCCATCCTGCATCGCGCAGCATCGCGACCAGGACGACGACGCGTACCTTGGGGTCGGGGTCGTTCGCACCTGCCTCGAGTTGCGCCGGGAAATCGTCGGCGTGCAGATAAGCGGGCCGGTGCAGGGACATAGTCGACAGTGCGCCATAGGCGGCATAGCGGATCAGCGGATCAGGGTTGGACATGGCCCGGGTCAGCGCCGGAATCAATACGCGTTGGTCAAAGTTGTCATCGGGTGCGCCACCCAGCCAACGGAACATCCCGAGGGCCGCGACGGCGATCTCAGTTTCGGGGTTCTGTGCAAGTGACGCGATCTGCTCATAAGCGGCCGGATCGATGCCCGAACCGCGGATAGTTTGCAATGCTCTCAGCCGCGCTTCTACCGGTTCTGAAGTGTCCATCGCCAATGACAACGGATCCTTATCCGCGAATGTCTGTTTGTATTCGATGATGCGCAGACCGCTCTCAGCGACACTGGCCACGTCCTGGTCCGGATCGCTGGTGGCCGCCGTAACCACGGTAATCGATGGCGGGTAGTCAGCGGCCGAATAGGCTAATGCATAAAGAATCGCGTTGCGTATGCGGCGGTTCGGTTCAGGCTCGAACGCATCGGCGAGGATATCGAGCGTCGTCGTGGGCAGGACCTGGCCCTTGGAAATCTCGGTGAAGGCGTTGGCCAGGTTTTCGCGCTCGCCGGCGCGCACGGGATCGGTAAACAGTGTGTTCATGACTGCGAATACGCTGTCCGGCAGCTTCTGGGCCGCGCCGACCTGTCCGAGCACCGTGGTCGCCGCCAAATACAACCCTGCAGAATGGTGTTCACCGAAGATTCCGGCGATGCGCTCGACGACCTGATCCGGGTATCGACTCTCGGGAGCCGACTGGCCCACCGCACCGATGGTCGCGGCAAGCAAGTTGTCGTCCTGAGTGGTCAATACCACGTTGCCCAACGCCTGAATTGCCTCCGCGGTTAGCGGCCGGTTCCAGCCAAGCTGCCCGAGCGAAGTGGCCGCGACCTTGCGCACCTCCGGTGACTCGTCGGTCTGCATGCGGGCAACGAGTTCATCGAGCAGCGCTGTGTCCTCGGCGCGTGCCGACCCGACATCTTTGACGGCCGCGATGCGGATTGCCGGCTCTTCGCTGTCAAGACGCCATTGCAACACCGTATCGCCATACCAGACGGACCAATAAAGCGGCACGAGGGCGTGATTCCAGAGCAGCACCAGGAGATACACCGCAACAGGCGCCAGGATGATGGCCAGTATTGGCGTGCGGTGGGCCATAGCGGTCAGCTTCTTGATCATGAACGAACGTGTCTTAACGGATCGGCGCTATTTTGGGCGATTGTATACTTGACAAACCATGTCCATTTAAGCAACAAAAATGGGGGCTCAGATGAAATAGCCCCAGACGGGCAGGTATGTGTTGTTACTGTCGGGCTGAGTCAGCTGGCCGATCTTGTTGATCTAGTTCATACATATGGACTCCTGCCTTCGTTAGAAGGTTGTCAAGCGCACGAACGCGATCCTCAATATTCTGAGAATAGGATTGAATCTCCTTAGCGGTGACAATCTGTATTGCATTGTCGTGGCCGTAGGTGATGTTTTTGACAAATGCGATCGCCAATTTGTCGCCTGTGGGGGTTTTGTCTATTAAGCCGTGGGCAAATAGGTTTCTTTTGAGAAAGGCTCTTTCGATTTTTTTGCATTGTCTTTTGATGTCGGCAGCGTGTTGTTGGAAATGGGCGTCGCAAGTCTGGGTAATCAAGTACAGCTTTGATCGAAATTCTGTGCCTTGAACCGCGAACAGGACACCTGGCTGCATTGGTTTCGGGTGGCTAAGAAGCCTCACGCAGATCAATGTGAGGGCTGTCTCAGTGAGTGCTGCTGTAAGCATTAGGGTTCCAATCGCGCTTAAGATACTTTCATCATAGGTATCGCTGATTCTTTTAGTATGTTTGAATGCGACCATGACAGACTCCAAGACAGACAAAAAGCGGGACAAGGTTTTAGAGCGGATGCTCAGGATGCCGCCAAAGCCACACAAGGACAACAAAAAAAGGGTGAGGCAGGTCACGCCAAGAAGGGGCGGCCAGCGCGGTAAGTAAGAAAAAGGATAGCCTAAAGAAGTGAAAGGGGCCTTTCGGCCCCTCTCGGTTAGACAATCAGCAATAGTATCAACAGCAATAGCCGCAGATTTACCGACGCCTCGATCTTGAAGTGAAAATTGATGGAAACCATTACGGGTTCCTCCAAATCAACCTCAAGCCGGCTTGAGTGATTAAACTCAGCATTATTTAACGTCACGTTGCTACGACGCCCTTTTGATGGCGGCCACCATCAATGAGGGTTTCAGACGGTTCACTTCAGCATGTTCGTGTTCCGAAAGGCGCTATCTCTGTCTGTCTAAGTAGCCCATCGGTGGACACGAGTGCGATATTGGTTTCGCGCCCTTAAGCCGCGTGAGATTTCGCGACCCCGGCCTTATCTCTAGGGCCTACGCCCAGACCGCCACACCGTGGTGGGCCTGAGCGAACCCAACATATTACTCCTTCGTGGCGGGGTCGTCATGCATGTGCCACTTGAAGTCGATCTCACGCAGCATATCCATGACCCACTCGTAAGACTCGCGGGATTTCGACTTACTGGTATGTGATAACAGGCCGCCGATAGGTGAGACGCTTGCCGCCGATGCCCTCTAAGGCGATGCGGCAACGCTCTTTGTCATTGATTTCTAAGGCAGAACGGGTGTTGTAGCGGAAATCGAATTCGCTCAAATATCGGTCCAAATGATCCTCTGAGCAATGCTGGTAGACACCACGCATGCCGCGCTTGAACACTGAGAAAAACCCTTCAATCGTGTTCGTGTGGACGTTGCCGCGCCTCCACTCTTTAATACTGTGGTTGACGGTTTCATGTGATGCGAACTGCTTACCGAGATTGGCATAAGCGGCATACATATCGGTCATTAGGTGGGCGTCTGGTGATACGTTTTCTAAACCGTCTTTGATTCCATCGAATATGGAGCCAGAGATACGGGCAGAGCGAACCTTGCCGCCACGCTCAACGAGAGCAAAGACTTTCATTTTGTGACCGCCACCGGAGCGGCGCTTCGTTTCGCCTTTACGACGCCCGATGTAGGTTTCGTCAGCCTCGACGATACCGCCACCAGAACCTAACGGTGTGGTGTCTGTGGGCTCCATAGCGAGGCGCAGTCGATGCATCATGAACCAGGCTGTCTTGTAAGTAACGCCAAGCGAACGGTGTAGCTGGTGGCTGGAAATGCCCTTCTTGCTGGATGCCAGCAGGTGGGTCGCCAGCAGCCACTTGTTCAGGGGAATCTTAGAACGCTCGAACACAGTACCCACAGTGACAGAGAACTGCTTACGGCAGTCACGGCACTTGTAGAGGCCCGGACGGTGGGTTTTGCCCTTGAGTTGGGCTGAATTACCGACCACGCCACAGTGAGGGCAGATCGGGCCGTCAGGCCAGCGAATCGCCTCTAAATGTACACGGGCCTTATCGGCATCGTGGTAAATCGGATTTGAAAGGTCACACATGATTACTCATTTCTTGACATTGGATCAAAGAGCTGTGGGTCTTGCCGCAGCCGTTCAGCGACATGCTGATGAAAGCGGCGAAATTCAGGTAGAGATATTTCTACCGCATAAACGCCGTTATCTACTATTGGGAGATCAAGCGTCGCAGTTTGATTCTCCCGAGAAATGTTTACGTTTATTGCGCCCGCTTCGAGATAGCGGAGATTTTTAGTAACTGACATGGTGTTTACTCAATGAATAAGGAAATGAGGTCAAGGGTTGCTAAGGCGCTTATGCCCCTTACAGCATCGGAAATCACATTTCTTCTAAATGTTTTAGACGCTCTTCTATCTCATCAAGTCTGGACTCAATCTCGTCAACCCCGTCAGTCACCCCATAAATTAAATCTTTCAAAGTTTGGGCAAAACTGTAGAGGACAGAGTCGTCCTCCGGGTCAAGCTCCTGCAACAACTCATCAAGATGCAGCGTAGATATATACATGACACTTATTGCTTATATTCCAAAAG
>JAPULJ010000645.1 GCA_027295145.1 Alphaproteobacteria bacterium
ATGCCGCTTTTGACGAGCCGCTCGGCGACCCGGTTGGCGCGGTGCTTGGTGCGTGAGAAAACGATGACCCGCGACAACGCGGGATCGCCCAGAATACCGGTCAGCAGGGCGATCTTGCCGCCACCATCGACATGGTAGACGCTCTGCTCGATGCGCTCGATCGGCGTCGCCTGGGGTGTCACCTCCACGCGCACCGGATCGCTCAGGATATCGCCTGCGAGACGAGAGATTTCGCTCGGCATGGTGGCCGAAAACATCAGCGACTGGCGGCTCTTGGGCAGGGCCGCCATGATCTTTCGAACATCGTGCACGAAGCCCATGTCGAGCATCCGGTCGGCCTCGTCGAGGACGAAAAACTCGACCGCATCGAGCTTAAGATGGCGCTGGTTCATGAGGTCGAGCAGGCGGCCGGGCGTGGCGACCAGGATATCGATGCCGCGCGTGAGGGCGTTGACCTGGGGCCGCTGGCCGACGCCGCCGAAGATCACGGTATGACGCAGATGCAGATGCTTGGCGTAGGCCCCGAACTCCTCGCCGATCTGGATCGCCAGCTCACGGGTCGGCGCCAGGACCAGTGCGCGCGGGCTGCGCGGCCGGCTGTTCCCGCGATTTTGAGAAAGCTGATGAAGAATGGGCAGCGCGAAGGCCGCCGTCTTACCGGTGCCGGTCTGGGCGATGCCCAGCATGTCCCGGCCGGCGAGAAGCTGGGGGATGGCCCGCGCCTGGATCGGCGTCGGGATAACGTGGTTACGGGCGTGCAAGGCACGTTGGATCGGCTCGGCCAGGCCGAGTTCCGAGAATTTATTATTGGTCAAAGTAGTTTCCTTATGCGCCTGTCGGCGTGGACCCGCGTTTTTGGACGCTAAGGCCGAACCTCGGCGTTTTGCTCTGTTCCAGGCGCGGCCGGAACGGCAAAATTCTTGTTTATTGTACCCGGGATAGTATGCCGCCGGTCGGCGGCGCTTCGCGCAATCGCGAGACAATGGATAGCCGGCAAATGGTCCCGGTTGCGCGTTTTGTCAAGCTAACGAGAATTATTGCGCGCTCGACGAGGTGACCGAAAGACGTCTTGCCAGTTCCTCCGCAATATTGCGCAGAATTTTGGCCGCGATCGTAGGTTCCTCGCGCATGAGGCGTTCCAGTGCGTCACCGGACAGAACCAGGATCTCCGCGTCTGTTCGGGCAACGACGTCGGCGGTGCGCGGCGTCCGGGTGAGAAAACCGATCTCGCCGAATATGTCGCCGACGCCGAAGACGGCCAAGGGCGGACCACGATCACCCGCCAGTCGCACCTCGACGATCCCGGCGAGCACGGCGTACAGAGTGTTATCGAGATCGCCGGCGCGAACCACCTTGCTGCCAGGCTTGAGCTTCACCACGGTTGCCCGGTTTGCGGCGCGCTCGGCTTCCGACTGATCTAGGTTGCGAAAAATGGCGACCCTGTGCAGCGGGTCGTCGGCAAGCCTTTCGGATAACAGCTCGAAAAACGCCTCGCCGCGCATGAAGATCGCGGTTTCGAGGTCGACGTAGTCGGGATAGGTCCGGGCGAACCATTCACGCGCCTCGGCATCGTCCTGGTCTTCGGGCACGACGGCCCGCAACGGCGAGCGGACCCGGCACAGGTAGTCGAGATCGCCGGTGATCATTACGATCGGCAATTTGTAGCCGTAGGCGGTGTCGTTGTAACCGTCGGTGAAGCGCCGATATCCGAGCTGCTCGTAGAAGCCCAGGAGGTGCGGGCTGCAATCGCCGAAATTGAACCGGATCCCGTGCGTCACACCTTCCTCGAAGGACAATCGGATCAAGCGCAGGATCGCCAATGACCTGCGCAGATGTTTGGCCACCATGAAACGCCCGCTGGTGACCACCGCTCCAGGGCCGAAGGTGTCGAGTGCCGGACCCATCGTGTAGTTGCCGCGGAAGGGTTCGAGATCCTCGACCGCGTCCATCGGGATGATGCGAAGCGAGCCGACCACCTCGCCATCCTCGAAGACAGCGTAGTTGACGGCGATCTCGTCATAGGCATCACTCAGAATGCGGCGCTCGTGATCGGCCTCCTCGGTCATCGAAAGCTCGCTCACATAGATCGAGTAGCGAAAAGCGAAGAGCGCTTCGCGCTCCTTTTCGCCCGTGACGCGGCGAACTTCGATCGCCGCCATCAGCGGTTCTGGAAGATCTCCGCGAACATGCGGACGTAGAGATCGGCGACCACGTCGGCGACGTGGTGCACGTCATCGAGGTCCTCGCCCTTGATGTGCTTCTCGATGTTCTCGATGATTTCGACCGTGTGCTCCACGTCGGCATCGCCGTGGCCGGCCAGAAACTTAACGCCGTCGGGTAAGTTGAGGCCCTTGCTCACGCTATCGGCGACGATTTGACCCAGATCATCGCCCATTGCCTCGAGCACGTAGAGCCAGCCGAAAAGTGCGACCGGATTGCCGTAACCGGCGATGTAGTATTCGAACCCGATCATGGAAGCGCAGGCCGGCACTGGCCGCGACTTGCGTGCTTTCGCTTCGGACACGCCGAGGGCCGCCAAATCTTGCAGCGCCCACTGATCGTGGCCCAGCTCCTCCTGGGCGTGGTGCAGGAGATATTGCGCCAGCGGCGGGTGGCTGAGCACGCAACGCGTTCCGGCCAGCCCGATCACTGTCGAGCTATGCTGGGCGTAGTGCCAGACATTCTGCAGATAGCGGGCGTAGATTTTCGGATCAGCGTTCTCTGACAGCGCCGCGGCAACGCCGCTTTGGGCCATGATCCCGTTGCGCACCTTCGTGCGAAGTTTTTCGAGGTACTCCATCTGGACCTCATTCGGTGTGTTTGAGACCACCTGCTGCGGCAGCTTTTCCCAGCGGCCGACTTAAATCCACGATGGGTTACGAGCCTACAGCGATGTCCGTTCGGTTGTCACCATCATCCCCTACAACCCCAATTCGGAAAGCCCGGGATGGTCGTCCGGACGCGATCCGGCAGGCCACAGGAACTTCCGGTCTTCAGGTGCGATCGGCACATCGTTGATACTGGCGATGCGGCGGCGCATCAGCCCGTCATCGTCAAACTCCCAGTTCTCGTTGCCGT
>JAPULJ010000646.1 GCA_027295145.1 Alphaproteobacteria bacterium
CGAAAAGGCCGACACGGGCCGACCCTGTGCCGGTGGAGGCGAGGGCAACTGTGCAGGCCCGGTGTGGCGGGCATTCTTGGACAAGGTAGACACCGACGCTATCTCGGAGCAACTCACCAAAGTGAATCGCTACGTCAATAAGACCCCCTACATGCTGGACGCGGTCAATTGGGGTGAAAGCGATCACTGGGCGGCGCCGGGCGATTTTTTCGCCAAGGGAGGCGACTGCGAGGACTACGCGATTGCCAAGTACTTTTTGTTGCGGGAACTGGGGGTTCAGCCCGAGCGCCTAAGAATCGTCGTGTTGCAGGATCGGCGGCATAGGCGGGCGCATGCGGTTCTGGCGGTAACCTGGGAAGACCGGACCCTGGTGCTGGATAACCTGCACAACCGGATCGTGCCGTGGCGGGACCTTCGCCACTACCTAGCGATCTATTCGATCAACGAGCGATCGGCTTGGCTCCACGCCCGTGCAGAATCCCCTTTCAAACAACAGCCAGGCGGATGATCTAGCCTACCTTAGGCACGGTTTCCATATCATCGACTCCGGTACAGAATACGCCTCCCAGGGCCTCCTGACCGTGTGCTGTTTCCATGAGTGGCGGGGCTTTCCATCCGGAAGTCCGGGATCCGCGGTATCCCGTCGCCAAACTCTGGCCTCCTATGGATAGGGAAAAGAAGGTTTGACGGAGATAGCCTTGTGCGAGGGTTATCGCTAGGGCCATCGGCAGTTTCCCGCTACCTTCGGAGCGCTGACGGTTCTTGCGCCCCCGCGTCCATCCGCCCGATGGGGATGGCCGCGGGAAGACATGGAGGATTGCGGCATGGCCCCCCAGTTTACTTGGTTCAAGCGCCTGTTGGCGCGTGGCGGAAAGCCTAACCGCCGGATGCCCGCCATCCCGGCAGGCCACCGGGTTTATGCGATCGGCGATATCCATGGCCGCGCCGATTTGCTGGCCCAGCTTCACCGGCAGATCCAGGGGGATGCGGCGAACGCGCCCGAGGGGTTCAAAAAGACGATTATTCACCTTGGGGATTATGTCGACCGCGGACTCGACAGCATGGGCGTCATCGACCTTCTCCTTACCGCCCCTTTGGACGATTTCGAGAGCATATGTCTGAAAGGGAATCACGAGGACACGTTGATTCGTTTCCTGGAGGACCCTTCCCTTGGCCCCGGTTGGTTCGCCATCGGGGGCGATGCGACGGTCCTGAGCTACGGGATCCGAATCCCGGCCGGTCTCACCTCGACGCAGTACTTCGAGTACGCATGGAAAGAATTTCGCACTCTTGTTCCGCAAGATCACTGGGAATTCCTGGCATCCCTGCAACTGATGCACCAAATCGGAGATTACGTCTTCGTTCATGCGGGTATCAAACCTGGCGTACCCCTCGAGCAGCAGGACCCCGAAGATCTCATGTGGATCCGGGGCGAGTTTCTCGGCTCAAAGCTAGCTCACGAAAAGGTTGTCGTGCATGGGCATATGCTCAAAAGCCAGCCCGATATCCAAGCCAATCGTATCGGGATCGATACCGGCGCGTTCGCGACAAACGTTTTGACTTGCATTGTCCTTGAAGGCGTCACGCAACGCTTTCTGTCAACGGCGCCAAGACCTGTGTAGCCGGTGGCAATGACGCAGATCGTGGGGGTCAACGATCCAAGAAACAATTCCGCCCGGCCCACCGGCCCAGTCTAGGCAGCCGAAATCACGTCTTTGAAAGAAGGTCGGCAACCCATTTGGCGATCGCCAGCGATGACGTAAGGCCGGGCGATTCGATGCCGTAAAGGTTGATCAACCCAGCCACAGCGTGGCATTCCGGTCCCTGTACGACGAAGTCCGTTCCCCATTTGCCACCTTCCGGCCCGGCCAGCTTGGGTCGAATGCCGGCATATCCAGGTTGCAGGACGCCATCGGGAAGATCCGGCCAATAACGGCGGATTGCCGAATAAAAGCGCTCGGCCCGGTTCGGATCGACGTCGTAAACCAGGCTATCCACCCATTCCACATCCGGACCGAACTTGGTTTGTCCGCCCATGTCGAGGACGGAATGGGTCCCCAAGCCCCCCGGAACAGGCACTGGGTAAACCAGATGCCGGAACGGCGATTTCATGCCGAGGATGAAGTAGTTTCCCCTGGCGTAGAAGGTCGGTGGAATGGTTTCCGGCGCAAGCCCTTCGAGCTTTCGCGCAACGCTCTGGGCATGAAGTCCGGCGGCATTGACAAGCCGGTCGCAAGAGATCCGCATGGGCGTTTCGCCGCCAACTTCAAGGACGATACCGCACCCATCGACCTGACCACCGGTGACCGGGCTGGAAAATGCGAAGACAGCACCGTTCTCTTCGGCATCCCCTTGTAGGGCCAGCATCAGCCCATGGGAATCGACGATCCCCGTGGAGGGCGAAAACAAGGCTCCCGCGGTGCGGACATGGGGCTCCATCGCCTGGGCCTGCTTGACGGTTAGCCATTGCAGGTCATCGACCCCGTTGGCTTTGGCTTTCTCGAAAATGGTTTGGAGAGTCGCGACTTCCGCTTGTTCGGTTGCGACGATCAATTTTCCCGAACGCTTGAATTCAACGCCGTGACTCTCGCAAAAGGTGTATAAAAGGTCCCTGCCTGCGACACACAACCGGGCTTTTAGACTGTCTTTTGGATAATAGATACCCGCGTGGATAATCTCGGAGTTGCGGGAGCTGATTCCCGATCCAATTGCGTCACACGCCTCCAGAACGATAACCTCGCGCCCTGCTCGTGCCAATTGCCCGGCTACGGCAATGCCGATCACACCTGCGCCTATTACAACACTGTCCACATGTTCCGTCATGGCGTCCGAAATATCCGGTCAAGTCTGCGGGAGGTCAAAATATCGAAGCCGTGTTGTCGTGAGGAAGGTTCTGCGTCATCGAATCGTTCGAGATGGCGTTCGGTTCACTTGATCGGCGATTTTAGGCGGCGGCTTTGCGGTGTTGCAAGCGCCGCCGATCGAGCGACGAAAGGCGGCGTTCGGCACGATAGGGTCGAGTATTTGGCCTTGTTAACCAAGTTCTCCACAAAAAACCATCCAATCGTTTTAACATTAAGCTATAATGCCCGAGTGAATGTCTGAGTGAATGTCTGCGGTAACTCAGTTAAGTGCGGCCAGAGGACTGGTTTGTTGGAGTCGGATTAGATTGGCCGAGGCGAACGGCTTGGCCCTTTCAATCATAAAATGTATGGAGGCCAGCGTTGGCCTGCCGAGTGGTGCGGCGCAAAGCGTCAGCGGGCGGCGACGATCGTGGGAGCGCGTCGTTTTCGTGCACCTCCACAGTACTATCTAGAGGAGAACGGTGAAATTGGACGACATGTTTAGGCGCGTATTGGTGACCGGTGGCGCCGGATTTCTCGGGTCACACCTGTGCGAACGCCTGCTCGAGGCGAACTGCGATGTGATTTGCGCCGATAACTTCTATACCGGCACAAAGACCAACATCACCCATCTGATCGGCAATCCGCGATTCGAAGTCCTTCGGCACGATGTAACCTTCCCGCTTTATGTCGAGGTCGACGAGATCTACAACCTGGCCTGCCCAGCGTCGCCGATTCACTACCAGTTCGATCCGGTGCAAACGACCAAAACCTCCGTTCACGGCGCGATCAACATGCTGGGCTTGGCAAAGCGGCTGAAAGCCAAGATCCTGCAGGCCTCGACATCCGAGGTCTACGGCGACCCGATCGTCCATCCGCAGACCGAGGACTACAACGGCAATGTGAACCCAATTGGCATTCGGGCTTGTTACGACGAGGGAAAGCGTTGCGCCGAGACCCTGTTTTTCGATTACCACAGGCAACACAATCTCAATATACGGGTCGCGCGGATCTTCAACACCTATGGCCCGCGCATGCATCCCAACGATGGCCGGGTGGTTTCCAACTTCATCGTGCAGGCGCTCAAAGGTGCGCCAATCACTGTCTACGGCGACGGCAGCCAGACTCGGTCGTTCTGTTACGTCGACGATTTGGTTGCGGGTCTGATCGACCTCATGGCGGCACCGGATGATGTGACCGGCCCGATCAACCTGGGCAACCCGACGCAACTCACGATCCGGGAATTGGCCGAAAAAATCATCGCCAAAATTGGGTCCAAGTCCGAGATCCTGTGCCAGCCGCTCCCGGAAGACGACCCGCTTCAGCGGCAACCGGATATTTCACTGGCCAAGACAGCCCTTGGCTGGGAGCCGTCTGTCCCGCTCGATATCGGTCTGAACAAGACAATCGTATTTTTCGAAAAACTGTTGGCCTGACCCGTTCGGGCGGCAGTTATACCAATGAGCGCTGATAATGACTCATAGAGACGGCCACCCAAGGCTTTCGGTTAGGAGCGCGTGGCGTGGCGGTGCCTAGCACCGCGAGCCACGGGCCCCGTAC
>JAPULJ010000647.1 GCA_027295145.1 Alphaproteobacteria bacterium
TGGTTCGATTGCGGTCGCTCCGACCAACAATCCCAATGGCTTAGTCCTGTTCGGCTAGGCCGTTTTTCATTCTAGGTTGCGTTTTAGGTAGCGTTCTGCCCGAACCGTCGCTATATTCAGGCCATGGCAATTCGGCTCTACCGACCCGGCAGGAATACCCATGACGCGCTTTCAAGCGGGACCATGCTCTGAGAACACGGCGCTGCTGCGCCGCCGCCTTCCCCTGTCGACCGTCCCGGCCCGAATTGCCAGATTCGATTGCCGTCCTGCCCATGGCGCGGTCGGCGGGGGACACCTCCCAAACATTCCAACCTTTGCACCGCTCGCTGTCCAAGGAGGACAGGCCGCATGACCGATGATTCCGAATTAAGCCCCGATGATGACCTGTCGTCGGTTATTGCTGACGCGCTGGCCGAGGCCGGCGGCGCCGACGAGCCAGCCGATGACATCGAGGACAGCCCGGAGCCGGAGGGCGAGGAACGAGAAGCCGAGGCATCCGGCGATGACGCGGATCAGGCCGCCGAGGCCGACCCGCCGAGTCCCGCAGCAGATCAGGAGGCTGCCTCGGGGCCTGACCGCGACGCGGAGATGACAGGTGCTTATCGCCAGGTCGCCGAGGCGTTCCATGGCGTGATCTCTCCCTATCAGGCTCACATAGCATCGAAGGGTGTCTCGCCACCGCAGGCAGTCCAAGCCTTGCTTGCCGCCGAATACCAGCTTTCGACCGGCACACCGGAGCAGAAGGCGAAAATCCTGGCCCAGCTCGCCAAGGACTACGGCGTTGAGGTGGATTCGCTTTACGATTTGGAGGACAGCGAGCCCGTCAATCCCGAAATCGCTCAAATACAGCACCGCCAAGCCGCTCTGGAACGTCATTTCCAGAGCCAGCAGGCACAGGTCCAGGCCGAACGGGCACAGGTAATCGCCCAGGTCCGCCAGAGTGTCGAGACCGAAATCGCGGCCTTCGCGGAAGAAAAAGACCCCAGCGGCAGCCCGCTTCGACCACACCTGGCGAAAGTGCGGGACGAGATGGGCCGCATGATCCAGCGAGACCCCAATCTCAATATTCAAGAAGCCTACGACAACGCCGTTTGGGCCGATCCGACCCTCCGCAAACAAGCCCTGGCCAAACGCACGGCGCCGACCACCGCCAAGGCTAACACGTCGCGCCCGGCCGCCGAGACTAGCAGCGCGCCCACGGCCGCCTACAACACCGGCCTGCGGAATGATATACGGCAGGTTTACCGACGCGCCGTAGAGAAGGCCGAAACATGAAAATCGTGCAGCGGCGGGGCGACGAGGGCGGGGTCGAAATGGATCTCAGTGTCGTCCAGGAGGACGGCCGAATTTTCGTCTATTTTAAGAAGTCCGGGACCGACAAGGCAAATCTCAACGAGGCGCATTTCGTCATCAAGCCGTCAATTGCCTACGGCGACGTGGGGACGTGGGTATTCGACTTTAAAACGATAGTTGAAGAATTTATCTGCCCGGACTTCGCGGACCGCGCGGAATTGGAGCAGCTTCGGGCGGAAAGCGCGAAGTGGCGGGGCAAGGTGGTTGACCCAACGGAATTGGAACAACTCAGAGCCGACAGCGCGGAACTGGAACGCCTGAGAGAGAAACAACGCGAGGCTTCGCACCACCGGGCGCGTCTCAATGAGTTAGAGAGTCAGTTGGATTAGCAGGAGCCGCAGTTATGGCTAGCAACTCATACAAGAATGGGCAAACCGACCCGCTGACGAATGCGCTGATGAAGCGGTCCATGAAATACGGGCCGATCAAGCATCGCCCCCGGATCAAGTTCACCACCCCCGACATCGAGGACATGTCGAAGAGCGAGATCGATGAGCTTGTGAACGCCAGGGGGCGGGGTTTTTCCCCCGCTGGAGGGACGGCTCTTTCCCCTGCTGAGTGGTCGGCCATCGAGGCGCGGCTTGAAACCCTCGGATTGTAGTGATGGCCGACAAATTATTATTCAGCCTGGATGCCGAAGGCCGCTGGCGCCTGGCATATGACCGCCAGCAGTGGGTCATCCAGCGCCGCGCAGGAATGCCGTGCCGGAGGGGCTCAGACAGCGCGGCGATGCGCAGGACGGGTTGGCGCGGGGTTTCCTTCGTCGGGAGTGAGAAGCGCATCCTACGACGTGTCATACGCGAAGCTGACGTGGTCCTGACACCCGAGGCACAAGCCCGGCTCGACGCGTTGCCCGAGCAGTTCCTGGATTTCGTTGCGGCCCCGGCCAGTTTTGCCGCCCAGCATGTGGCAGAAGCGGCGTGATGCCGAGAAGGGAATCGCCATTAGCCCAAGGAGGGCCCCAACAATGACGGAGGCAAAGTCCGAACATGAAATCCAATGCCGGTTAGGTGCACTTGACTTGGCGCATGAGATTTATGGCTGCGGCCCACCCGAGCGATTGATTAATGCGGCAAATTTATTCATCAGCTTCCGGGAGGAAAGTGTTTCGGACTGGCGTCGGCTCCTTCGAATGGCAGGCGATGCCCTACGAGTGGTGCCCGCCGCCAACATGACCAATCTTGATCCGATGGAACTCCTGCGCTGTGCTAAAATGTTGAGGAGTTACGTGATACGCGGCGCGGTGCCCGATCCCAATGTCAGCCCGTCTTCTGAAGCTCCTTGAGGCAGTGGTGAAACAGCGACACCACCATTACGGCGTCTTCGGGCGCAACACCCTTAATAACCTCCTTGCCCGAGGCAACAATCCCCGCCGCCAGGATCGCGGCGACAATCTCATGATTTTCTTCAGCCATTTCACGCCTCCCAAATTGGTGCTTCCCAAGACCAACAGTAACGCATAACGGGGACATTGCGAGTGACAACGATGCAGCCGGAAACAAATGAAGTGAACAACGGTGCTGCCGAGCGCCAGCGCCGCTACCGGGCGCGGAAACGCCAGGGCGTCGTCTGCATCGCACGGGTGCCGGTCTATGCCCTCGACGTGGAAATGCTCGTGGCGCGAAACCGCATCAAGCCGGATGACCAGAGCGACGCCGCGAAGATCGCCGAGGCAATCGAGGCCCTGGTGGATGATTTCACCGAGGGCAAGCTTATCGCTGCCAGCATTTAGAGGAAACCATGGCCAGATCGAACCAGAAAATTACAGCCAAGCAGGAAAAAGCCTGCCAGGTCTTTATCGAGACCGGTTGCAAAAGCACGGCTTACCGCGCAGCGTATAATGTCGGGAAAATGAAGCCGAACACCATTCACCGCAAGGCATTCGAGCTTTTCGAGGCCGAAATAGTAACGGCGCGGGTGGAGGAATTGCAGGCGGAGCACCGGGCGGCACACGGCGTAACCATAGAGCGGCTTACGGAAGATTTGGAAAGGGCCGAACGGTTGGCCCACCAGCAAGGGCAGGCGGGCGCTGCGGTATCCGCCGTAACCGCGATTGCCAAACTTCACGGGCTAATGATCGATCGGAGCAAGGTCGAAACCTCGAACGCTGAGGACATGACACCCGAGCAGCGCAAGGAGGAATTGCGGCAACTTGACAGGGAGCTGATACGTTTGGGGGGACGTGATTTTTTGGTCGAGAAGATTTCCAATTACCAGGGCATCCTTGCGATATACGACGCAGGCCAGTTTGAGTCGTATGCCGCTGGCGAAATACAGCCGGTCAAACACTGAACGGCAAGGCTACGGCTAGAGTGGTGGCTGCCCTTCACGGCATAGCGGCCGATGGGCCTGACCTCAAAGCCCTGTTTGCCCGCCACCAAGGGGTCGTCCTGGCGTTCTCGGGCGGTAAAGACAGCCTGGTTTGCCTGCACCTCTGCCGCCACTACCAGGACAAGCTGACGGTCGTTTGGGTCAATACCGGTGCGATGTTTCCGCACATGCGGGAGTTCATCTACAAGGCGACGGTGGGTTTTGATTTCGTCGAGTTGAAAAGTGACCAAGCCGGATGGATAGAGCAGTATGGGTTCCCGTCTGACGTGGTGTCGGTCGCCAACTCGATATGGCGCGATCCGGGTGCTCCCGATCCTCCCCCAACGATGACTCAACCATGGACCTCTTGCTGCGCGAAACTGCGGTTCAGTCCTATTTTGGATTATTTGGCACAATCCGGCGCGACGCTTTTCATTCACGGGCAACGGGATTCGGATGGCGGGGGCCTCAGTGGCGATTCGCAGCCCGGCGCAACGGTCGAAATCCACAAGCTGATATGGGAATGGTCAGAGCGTGATATCATGGCCTATATCGATGAAAATAAGATCGAGTTGCCTGACCAATACGCCCATGGCGTGGTCGGTAGCCTGGAATGTTGGAGCTGTACGGCCCGTGCTGGGGATTCCGCCGCGAAGGTGGAAGCCAGACTTGCCTACATGAAAAAGCAATACCCCGATCTGTTCGAAAAGCTAAAGTTGCGCATAGCAAAGGTGTACCTCGCGACGGAAGCCGCGTTCAAAGAGATGAAGGCCGACACCACCTATGCCTGGCTTGAAGCCGCCGATGCCAACGTTGCGTCACAGCAAGACGAGAGCGGCCCGGAGAGCGTCATGCGCCATCCAAGGC
>JAPULJ010000648.1 GCA_027295145.1 Alphaproteobacteria bacterium
ATTCCAGATCACCGACTATGGCCTCGTCGCCGATCTATTCAAAGCGCTGCCCGAGCTGGCGGCGGAACTTGAAAAGCAGGGCGTAGGCAGCTAACAGCGGACGACCTCGCCAAGGAGTGGGGCAAGGAAGCGGGCAAGCAATGAAGATCAAGAAGATCGGGATCGTCGGCGCCGGCCAGATGGGTAACGGCATTGCCCACATAGCTTCGCTGGCCGGCTACGACGTGGTCTTGACCGATGTTTCGGGCGAGGCCTTGAATAAGGCGCTCGAGACCATCGAAAGCAACATGGTGCGCCAGATCAATCGCGGCCTCATCAAGGACGCGGAAATGGCGCCAGCGCTGAAACGCATCGAGACCAGCGAGGGCTACGAGCTCTTCGGGGATTGCGATGTCGTCATCGAGGCGGCGACCGAAAACGAGGAGGTGAAGCGCCAGATCATCAAGGCCCTGTGCCCCGAGCTGCGTGCCGATGCGTTGATCGCCACTAACACTTCGTCGATCTCGATCACCCGCTTGGCGGCGACCACCGACCGCCCGGAAAAATTCATGGGCATGCATTTCATGAACCCGGTGCCGGTGATGAAGCTGGTGGAGCTGATCCGCGGCCTGGGCACCGACGAGGAAACCTTCAAGGCGATCAAGAGCCTCGCCATCGACCTCGGTAAGACTGTCGCCGTGGCCGAGGATTTCCCGGCCTTCATCGTCAACCGTATCCTGCTGCCGATGATCAACGAGGCGGTTTATACGCTTTACGAAGGTGTCGGCTCGGTCGAGGCCATCGACATCGCCTTGAAGCTCGGCGCCAACCACCCGATGGGGCCGCTCGAACTGGCCGATTTTATCGGCCTCGATGTCTGCCTCGCGGTGATGCAGGTGCTCTACGAAGGGCTCGGCGATTCCAAGTATCGGCCCTGTCCGCTGCTGGTCAAATATGTCGAGGCCGGCTGGCTCGGCCGCAAGGCCGGGCGCGGTTTCTACGATTACAGCGGCGAGGTTCCCGTCCCGACGCGGTAAGCGCTCACCCGCGCGCGTTCAGGAAGCGGGTTTCGGCGCCCTCGATCACCAGGCAGGTCAATTCGCCTGAGACGAATGCGCCGGTATCGATGCCGATGCGGTTGGGCAGAACCTCCGGCGACCAGGTGATGGAGTGGCCGTGGACGACGCGGCAATCGTGGTCGATCCGGGAGCCAAGGAACTCCTCGCGGATCCACATCAAGTCTTCGGCGCTCTGGTCGGCCAACGGGACCTCGGGGCGGATGCCGGCATGGACGAAGAGGTAACCGCCCTCGCGGTGGTGGAGCCTGAGATCCGTGAGAAAGGTGCGGTGATCTTCCGGAACGGCGGCCTGAAGCGCCGCGCGCAGATCGTTGAGAGCGCCGGCTTCTGGATAGGTGCTCCCCGCTTGGGCGACGCCGTAGCTTGCGATCGTCGCCTCGCCGCCGTTGAACAGCCAGCCCAGCCCGTCGCCGCTGCCTTCGAGGAAGTCCAGCATGTAGTCCTCGTGGTTCCCCTTGAGGTATACCGCCTCGAACCCCTTGAGCGGCGATTTCAACAGAATGTCGATGACCTGACGCGATTTGGCGCCGCGATCGACATAATCGCCGAGATAAACGACGACCTTGCGGTTGCCACGCGCCCGCTTGCCCGCGTCTGCACGGATGCGTTTGTGGATCTTGGTCAGCAGATCGTCGCGGCCATGAATATCGCCGACGGCGTAGACGCTGGTTCCGGGAGGACCATTATAGGTTCTCACAGCCGTCCACGCTTCCCCGGCGCGGCCGAACCGCGCGGTAGGAGCGCTATCGGTCATGGCCTATAAATAGGATCGCACGTGCCGGCGCGCTAGAGCACGATCTGATGGTCGGTGCGGATTTGAAACACGCCTCTAGGGGTAGCGATACTTCTGGCCTGTACCGCGCCTCGGTGGCGGGCGCCGACGAACCGAACGCACAAAACGATGGGGTCGCCTACTAACTTTCTTCCTGATCGAAACGCTTCCACTTTGCGCGGCCGCCGTGGTTGTCGAGGAAACTGACGAGGGCGGCAACGATCTTGCGGTCGAACTCCTTGCCGGCTCCGGTGAACAGGGTATCGATGGCGTCGTCGATATCGAGCCCGGCACGGTGGGCGCGGGTACTGGTCAGGGCGACGAAGCTATTGGCGACGGCGATGATACGCGCCGTCGTGGCGATGCCCTCGCCCCTGATTTTCTTCGGTGCGCCGGAGCCGTCCCAATGCTCCTGACTCTGGCGCAAGGTGGCTACCACAGGGCCCTCGAACTTCACGTCCTCAAGTAGATCGGCGGTCGCCTGAATGCCGTCGCGCACCAGCTTGATCTCGCGCGATGTCAGCTTGCCCTTTTTGGTGAGGATGTTGCTGGGCACCAGGATCTTGCCGAGATTCATCAGACGGCCGGCGAATTCCGCGGCCTCGGCCTCTTCCCTCGGCAGCCCGATCTCCTCGGACATGGCGCGGGCGAGAAAGGCGACGCGGACCGAATGGTCGGCCGCATTGGGGTCGCGCCGGTCGACGACTGCCATCAGCGTGCCGACCAGATCGCGCAGGTTCTGCAGGCGTCCCTCGCGCTCGGTGACGGCTTCGGTCACGTCCTCCTCGACGACCAGCACGCCGCGCGGCAAATCCCGGGTCTCGGCCATGGGAATGTGTTTGGTGTGGAAGACACGGTCCTTGCCGTCGAGAGTGATGCGATGGGTATCCTCAATCCCGCGATCCTCCTCCAGCGCTTCGCGGTTGAGGCGACCCAGCAATTTAGCGCGGTGGGGTCCGAGGACGTCCTCCATCGGCTTGCCGATCATTAGATCGCGCTGCATGCCGGCACGCTTCGCCGCTTCGGTATTGGCGAAACGCAAGCGCTGATCCTTATCGGCGATGAAGATGGCGTTGGGCTGGCTGTCGGTCAGAAGACCGAGGAAAATGCTCTGTTGCTCAAAGCGCTCGGCCATCTCGCGAAACCGCGCTGCTGCCGCGGCGGCCCGGCGCGAGGCGCCGTGACGCCACAATCCGAATACCGCCGCCGACACGACGGCTACGGTAAGCAGCAGCATAAGGAGAAGCCGGAGCGCCCGCTGGTCGCTGTCGCCAAGGGCCTCACTGCGGTCGATCTTCTGGACCACAAGCCAGGACGCGTTCTTCAGGCGGCGGCTGATGACCAGGACTTCCTTACCCCGGTAGTCGCGGCGGATGGCGAAGCTGCCAGGATTGGCGAGGGCGAAAGCAGCTCCCAGATGGGGCGTGTTCCTGGCCAGCTTACGCTCCAGCGCCTTGGCCCCATCGGCCAGCGGGGAGAGGTATTCGATCACCGCGCCGGACCCGCGCACAAGGATTGCCTCCTGGGTCTTCGCCGAGGCGCCAGGCTGGGTGAGCAGCGCGAAGAGTTCGCTGTCGACCGGCTTGATGCCGAGCACGAAGCCGATCTGCTGGCTGCCCTGGATGGCAAAGATCGGTTCGACGAAGGCGATCGAGACGCGGCCCGAGGGCGCGCGGTAGGGGCCGATCAGTGCCTTGCGACCCTTGGGCAGCCGGTCGAGGGCCACCCGCAGGCTCGGCTCGACGGGGGGAAAGCCCCTGGTCGTCACGACGGGCTTGCCCGAACCATCAAGCAGGGCGATCCCGGCAACGCCGATCCGCTTGACATTGGCGCGGACGCGCGGGCCGGCGGCGGTGGCAATGAAACCGGTGCGCGCGGCGATTACCGCCAGCAAGTTGCGGAGATATTGGGCTTCGGCGGCTTCGGGCCGTCCGGCCTTCTTGGGGCCCAGCGTGAGGCGGGTGAAGTAAAGCTTGAGCGAGCCGTTGTCGGCCAACCCGCGCAATGTCGTGTGCTGCTGGCCGACCCATCCATCGATCGCCGCTGCGCGGCTGTCGGCAACGATGCCGAGCCGGACCTGCCAAGCCTGTAGGTCGTGCTCGCGCGCCTCACCGACGAAACGAAAAATTAGAAATACGGCAATCGCCGCGGACAGAACGATGGCGCCGACCGTGATGGCGATGCTGGTCTGCAGCCGACTTTTTCTGTCGGCGCCGATTTTCGACGCGGCTGCCAGCGGTTTGCCGACGGCGGTTTTGGTTATCGACGCCATTGGGGAGCCTGCTCGTTCGCGAAATGCACGGATTGGTTCGGTTATTCGACCCCCAATCTACGTGCCCGATCTTAATATCTCCCTAACCGTAAATTGGGCTCCGTTAACCAATTTCCTTAATCCCGGCTTAACCGCATTGGTATTAGCGTCGTCGAAGGACTATTTGCGCCAAATCGGACAGCAGGAAGCCATGCGCAGCCGATCTTCATTCGATCACGAATTTTCCCACGAGCCGCTTGTCGGCCGGGCGCTGTCGTGGTTGCTGGCGGCGGCGATGGCCGTTCTGGTGACGGCAACGATCATGCTCGGCACACCGCCGGCGAGGGCCAGCCAGGGCGCGGTCTTCGGTTTCGATGAGAAACGCTCAACCAAGCTGGCCCCGTTCTCGAAGTGGAGCGGCGTCCTGACGCGCTATGCGGCCGAGCGCAAGCGCGAACTCGACCCATGTTCCTCAGGTCTGTTCACCCGTTGCAACTTGCAGGATTGGCGAAAGTTCGTTACCCGGCTGAAGGGCACGGGAAGTTTGGCCCAACTCGATGCGGTCAACCGATACATGAACCGCTCGCCCTACATCATCGATCCGATCAATTATGGCGTGCCCGACTATTGGGCGACGCCGGTGCAGTTCTTCGTCAAGGACGGCGACTGCGAGGATTACGCGATCACCAAGTATCTATCGTTACGTTCGCTCGGCTGGCCGGCAGAAAAATTGCGCATCGTCGTTCTGCAGGATATGAACCTGAACATCGCCCACGCAGTTTTGGTGGTCGAGCTCAACGGCAAGAGCTACGTCCTCGACAACCAGATCAGCCAGCTGGTGACCGACGACCAGATCAGCCACTACCGGCCGATTTATTCGATCAACGAAAATGCCTGGTGGCTGCACCGCCGCCGGATTTCGGGGAATTAGCATAATACCAACGGCCAGTAAGAATGACCGTTGTACGTTCCCTCAATCGCCGGGCGGTCGCGTCCGCTCCCTTGGCTGACCTCGCATAAGCTCGGACGCGCGGTCGCGCTTGCCAAAGGACGATGAGTCAAACTCATCGGCATTTGGTAAATTGGGACATTTCGCCCGTTCGTCCCTAAGTTAGGCGGATGGCCGACGACATTCCCTTCAAGCGCGATCTCGAATTCGAATACGGGACCCTAGAGCAGGTTGCACCGGGCATCCGGCGCATCGTTGCGCGCAATCCCAGTGCCTTCACCTTTCACGGCACCGGCACCTACGTGATCGGCCAGGGCAAGGTGGCGATCGTTGATCCGGGGCCAATGATCCAGGAGCATGTGGACGCAATTCTTGGGGCGCTGCAGGGCGAGGAAGTCACCCACATCCTCATCACCCACACCCATATCGACCATTCCCCCGCCGCCGCGCCGATCAAAGCGGCGCTGGGCGTCAAGACCTACGGTTTCGGGCCCCACGGCAGTGGCCGCCATGCCCCCGGCGAGCAGGTCGAGGAGGGCGGCGATCCCGACTTCGTGCCCGATGTGAGACTGGCCCATGGTGATATCGTCGAGGGCGCGGGTTGGAGCGTCGAATGCGTGCACACGCCGGGCCACACCTCGAACCATTTGTGCTTTCAGCTGCGCGAGGAAAAGGCGCTGTTCAGCGGCGACCACGTCATGGGCTGGTCGACCACCATCGTCTCGCCGCCCGACGGCGACATGGCCGAGTATCTCTCCAGCCTGCGCCTGTTGCTGGATCGCGACGATGAAATCTACTGGCCCACCCACGGCCCCCCAATCGCCAAGCCGCAGTCCTTCGTGCGCGCCTATATTGGCCACCGCAAACTGCGCGAGCGGCAGATCCTGGGGCATCTGAAGGCGGGAAAAGCGCGCATCGCCGAAATGGTGCCGCTGATGTACCGCGACATTCCACGCGCGCTCCATGGGGCAGCCGCGCGCTCGGTCTTCGCCCACCTGATCCATATGTGCGAAACCGGCCGGGCGGTTTGCGAGGACGACCTCGCCGTCGATGCGCGTTACAGCGCGGGATGAATGCTCGAATCCGTATCGGCGGGTTTAAATACCGCGCTCACGAATACACCACATAAGGGCGGCCGTTGCGGTAGCAGAAGAGCGGGCGGGTGCGGCGATCCGTATCATCAAAGCTGCGGGCCAGCTCGCCGAGCATGAATTCGGTCACGTCGGCGATGGTGAGGTGCAGGGCGTCGGCGATAGCGATCCATTGCAGGTCGAGCAGCTCGCCCGAACCGCCGAGAGTTCCGTTTGCGTAAGCGCCGTCGGCGATCAGGAAGCGCGCATCGAAGCGGATCGGGCTCGCCGCCGGGGTTATCGCGCGGCCGAGATAGGACAGGCGGGCGAGATCTGGAGCCTGGCCCAACGCCTTGATCGCCACCCAGCTCTCGTCCTGCGATGG
>JAPULJ010000649.1 GCA_027295145.1 Alphaproteobacteria bacterium
GCGTTCTGGATGTTCTCCTTGAAGTCGAGTTGCATGATCGGATAGCTGCGGTCCGCGGTTTTCACATAGGCTGTCGCCAAGATCATTTGGTGATCGGCGGCGCGTTCGCGATCGGACTCTTCTCTAGCGGTTTGCGCCACAGCCTCCGACGACCACAGCGTGCCCGCCGCACCGGCGACGACCGCGGCGGTGAAAGCCCCCGTTCCCGCCAGCGTGAGGAAATTTCGTCGTTCCAGCGACGCGATTTGGGTCTTGTCCGTGTTGCCTGCCATCTGATGTGTCCTCCTTGGTTGGTTGATGGTTTGGGTGCGCGGTCAGCCTTTGCCCGACCGGGCCGCCGCCTCGCGCGCCAGCACGCCGACGACGAACAGGACCGACGCGGCGACGAGCATGAGCATTTCGGCTACATCGCCGAGAAACACGCCGGCCCCGGCGGCGCCGGCTGAGACGTTCCCGAAGAAGATCGCGAAGCAGATCAGCGCGGCGGCGAGCGCAAGTGTTCCCGGTCCGGTCATGACGATGGCTTCCTCCTAGAAGCGCGGTGTGCGATTCGCCCTGTCTCACCCGATTGTAAGCGCTTGCAATCAGAATGCAAGCGCTTTCATCTTGATGTAAGCGCTTTCTATGCTAACCTTTGCCGAGAGCGATCATATATCGGGAACACTGTAATGAGCTTCAATGGCATACCCACCCTCGACGATGTTGCCCGTCGCGCCGGGGTCTCGACGGCGACAGTGTCGCGCTGTCTCAACTTGCCCGACCGGGTCCGCCCGGAAACCCGCGCACGGGTCGAGGCGGCAGTGGCGGAGCTGGGCTACACGCCGCATTTCGCCGGACGGGCGCTCGCTTCGAACCGCACCAACACCATCGGCGCCGTGATCCCGACAATGGAGAACGCCATATTCGCCCTCGGCCTTCAGGTGTTGCAGGATGAACTGTCTGCGAGCGATGTGACATTGCTGGTCGCCACATCGCACTACGATACGCAGCGCGAGGCGCACCAGATCCGCGCGCTGCTGGCGCGCGGGGTCGATGGGCTGATCCTGATCGGCGAGGCGCGCCCGGAGGACACCTACCGGCTGCTGCAGGAGCGGGGCATCCCCTTCGTGCTGGTCTGGAGCCACCGGAGTGACTGCCCGCATCGCTGTGTCGGATTCGACAACCGCGCTGCGGCCCGGCGCATGGCGGAACGGGTGCTTGAACTTGGTCATCGCCGGATCGCCATGATCGCCGGCGTGACGGCCTGGAATGACCGCGCGAGCGAGCGAGTCGAAGGCGTGCGCGAGGCTCTGTGGGCGAGGGGGTTGGTTCTTGACCCGCCCTATCTGGTGGAGACGGCCTACGCGCTGGATGCAAGTGCCGAGGCGGCGAAGCGGCTGCTGGCGCTGTCTCCCCGGCCTACGGCGATCATTTGCGGCAACGACGTGCAGGCCGCCGGCGCGATCCGCGGCACTCGCGAATCTGGGTTGGCAGCGCCCCGTGACGTCTCGGTCGTCGGCTTCGATGACATCGAACTCGCCACCGTGGTGGAGCCCGCGCTCACGACCGTCCGCGTGCCGCACCGCCGCATGGGACGGGCAGCCGCGCACCTTCTGCTTCGCATGGTTGGCTCCGACGATCCGGGCGAGAGCATCGCCTTCGAAACGGGGATCGTCGAGCGCGCCTCGCTTGTGCCGCCACCCGATATGCCTTGAGACGGATCATCCATCGGCGAGAGTCGTACGTCGGCAGTGCGAGGCAAACTGGAGCTCACAACAATACATCGAACGCGAATTTTGGGGCTAAAAGGTGAATCGGCGGAATCGTCTCCACCGAACTGAATCTGTCGATTTCACAGCAAGATTGCTCGGACGTGAGGGTCGCATTTCCACCCGAAGGCCGACTTTGGGCTGTAAGGCATAATCAGGGTCAGCTGGACACGAGGGCTATGTCGACTCTTGGCACAAAGCCGAAGTTCAGCCCGGAGCGTTTGAAGGGACGGAAACCGCCGCATTGCCGACGCTCAGGACTGAATGTCGGCTCATCGCCGCACTCCAGACGTGCTGTCGCAGGGTGCGGACCTTCCGGTTTTGACCCCTTTCGGGCATTGTCCTCTAGTCTGTAATCGGGCCGCTTCCGACTCGGGGATGCGGCCTGGGGCCGTCGGAAACAGCCATGCACAGAACGATTTCATCGGGACGTGGCGCATCGGCGACCATCACCGTCATGGTATCGAAATGATCGAACGACCAAGCTTCATCCTTGTGCCCGAGCGGCAGGTCGATAGATACGCCAGCGCCCGCGACTTTCGCGTTCGAGGGGATCAACGCTTTGCCGCCTCCGACTGCTGAACGCATTGGCTTGCCCAACTTCGGGTGGATCATCGCTCCACCGTGCTCCATATCGCCGGCAAGGCCGACAATAGCAGCCTTTCCATAGCTAACTGGCGAGCCAGAAAGCATTTTTACAGCGTCGCCCATTAGCCGTTCGCCAAGTTCACCTCCAATGTCGAAAAGCGACGATAAATCCTCAACAAAACGCCCCGCGAAAGGATTTCGGATTACGGCCAACGCGGCGACCCGAGTTATTGGATCGCAGGCTTTGCCAAAACCGTCCGCTTCGATGGTTTCTATGATTATGATGGTCTTGCGAACTTCCATTTTCGTCGCTCCCCTGCAACAGATCCTCAGATGACTTCACGTTGGTATCTTCTCGCATGATGTATCTTATCGAACCAGCTACCCCGGCAACAGTTGGACTAGGTCATCTTGCCCCCCAATCCCGTGCTACCAACATAAGCTTTGATCTTGCTACAGCTTATCAATGAGGCACAGTTGGACAAGGCGGTGATGTGTGGTCATGTGCCCCGAGTTCTAACTTCCGGATTTGGCACTTAACCGACCTTCGGAGCCAAGTCCGCAAAGGGCCGTTTTGCCGCCAGTCGGATTTCAACTGAGAGTCTGCCGCCCCTTCCCCAACCGCCCCCGATCGGCTCACATGGGTTGCCACGATTCGCCCAGGAGCCCGCCATGCCCGAGCTTTCCACCCACGACGCCGAGGCCGACGCCCGCAACGCCGACCTGAAGATC
>JAPULJ010000065.1 GCA_027295145.1 Alphaproteobacteria bacterium
AGGCGAATTTCGGAATCGGGACACTAACGATTTCGACGATTGAGGCATCAGGAGCCGCAAGATGCGTCTGGCATTCTTGATTGTTGGATTGCTGGCGGCCTCGCCAGCTTGGGGAGACAGTTGGCTAGACTGCAACCAAAGTGCCGACCCGCAACGCGGCATCAGCGGTTGCACTCAAGTAATCAATGAGGGTCGGTCAGACGCCAAAATCACTGCAATTGCTTACAACAACCGCGGTAACGCCTATGACGAGCTGAAGCAGCATCGCCGCGCCATCCAGGATTTTAACGAGGCGCTTCGCCTCGATCCGAGACAGGCTATTGCCTACTACAATCGGGGCTTCGCCTACTACCACCTGAAACAGTATCGCCGGGCCATACAGGACTATGATCAGGCGCTACGCCTCAACCCGAGACACGCTTTTGCCTACAACAACCGCGGCATCGCTTATTTCAAACTCAATCAGTATCGCCGGGCAATTGAAGATCATAACGAAGCGTTACGTCTCAATCCGAATTTCGCCTTTGCCTACAACAATCGCGGCAGCGCTTTTTTCAATCTGAAACAGTATCGACGGGCTATCGAGGATTATGATGAAGCTCTAAGACTCAATCCGAAATACGCCATTGCCACCAGCAATCGCAGCCTCGTTTACCGCAGAGTCTTCGCGGACCTTAACCAAGCCATCAAGCTCGACCCGCAAAATTCCAAGGCTTACAACAATCGCGGAATTGTCTATGACCGCATGAGACAATATCGCAGGGCGATTGGGGATTTTACCGTGGCAATTCAGCTCAACCCGACGGATGCCACGCACTACTACAATCGCGGAAAAGTCCAAGCCAAATCAAAACGATTCTATCATGCCTTCGCCGATTTCACTTTAGCCATCGCCTACGACCCGCTTAATGCCAACGCCTACTACCAACGCGGGCTCACAAAAGAAAAACTGGGCCTCAAGAATTCTACGATTGAGGATTATCGAAAAGCATTGGCGCTGAATCCCACTCTTTGGCAAGCCAAGAAGCGATTGAAATGGTTGGGGGTCAATCGTTAGCTCGCCGTGCGGATCGACTGCAAATCTATCAACTTGGATCTGATTATGGCTTGAACCGGAAATTCTGGGTACTGGCCAGCATGTCCGTCGCGAAAACTTTGGTTACGTCTCGTTCTCTCGCAGGCGGCGCTTGCCAGTTTTACCGGCCAGCTTCTTCGCCGTCGTCGGCTATTGCCTACGCGCTGCCATCCACAGATCCCACGAAAAAATCCATCCATTCGGCTGCGACATGTGCGCTTCAGCAGCAGCGGCGGGCGAGGGCGAGCTGCAGGCGCAGCTCATAATCGTCCGTTGCCGGAAGTGGCGGTGTATGGCCGTGGCCATTGCTCTCGTAATCGCCGCTCACGATCGTCGCTCCGTCGTCACCGAGAATGATATCCAGCAGATCTTCGTCCGTGGGTAGGCCCTTCGCGCGCATTTCCAATCGTCTTGTCGCACTGGCGTCATGGTCGATCGCGAAAGTCTCCGGGTCGACCACCGCGCCGAAGAGCCGCTCGGCAGCCTCTCTCGAGACATAGCCCTGGGTCAGATCGTGCCCGACCGCCGCGAGATCGCGCTCGAGCGGGTCGCCGAAGCCGCCACCGCCACCCGACATCAGCGTATACTTGTCACCGGGCTGAAGCCGATAGGCCATAACCTTGCCGCTCGGAAAGCGCAAATGCTCGCCGTCCGCGCGGTGCAATTCGACCACGTTGCCGGCGCCCGACAGCGCACCCTCCAGCCCCCATGGACGACAATGGACCCGCTCGACCTGAGCATTGAACATTACATCGCCAAGGGCGCGGACGGTCTGACGAGTGCCCATGCCGCCGCGTTGCCGGCCGGCGCCACCGGTATCCTGGCGTAGCGCGTACTCCTCGACGAGCAACGGATATTTGACCTCGACCTGCTCCGAAGGACCGTTGTGGGTATCGCCATCATTGATGGCGATGGTCGCGCTCAAGCCGTCCTCGGTCTTTTTTGCGCCCCAGCCGCCGCCGATCAGGCCGCCCACGTATATGAACAAACCGCCGTCCTGGGGGCGATATCCATTGACGTTGGCCACCACCAGGTCGGCGTGGTGGCCGGCGATGGTTTGGTCGGGCATGACCGGCGCAAGCGCCTTGAAGATCGTGTCGACCACGGTCATCGGAAAAGTCATCCACCACCGCATGGCCGCCGGCTTGACGGCACTGACCACCCGCCCAGGCGGCAAGACGATGTCGAGCGAGCGAAAGCTGCCGTCGTTGATCGGATAGTCGAGCGGCGAGGTCAGGCACTTGAACGCGACCTGACAGCACGAAAGCCCGGCGGTCATGCCCGAATTGTAGAAGCCCCGCACCTGCTCGCTCACGTCGGTCAGGTCGATGGTCATACGTTCGCCGGCGACCTCGACCTTGACCCGGATCGGGATGCGTTGCCCAGCCTCGACTCCGTCGTCGTCCATGAAGGATTCAGCGCGATAAACACCGTCGGGGATGGCGCGCACCCGATCGCGCGCGACCGCGTCGCTGTGGTCCATGATCGCTTCGATAGCGCGCTGAACGCCGAGGCGGCCGTGCTTTTCAACCAGTTCGAGGAAGTGGCGGGCGCCGGCCCGCACCGAAGCGATCTGGGCGCGCAGATCGCCCATAGCACGCTCGGGCAAGCGCACGTGATCTCGATCACGTCCATGATGTCCTGATTGACGACACCGGCGCGATACGCCTTGACGATCGGCATCTGCAGACCTTCCGAATAGATATCCGTGGTCATGCCGTCGAGGGTGCCGCCAATATCCTGCCAATGCGCCATGCAGCCCGCGAAGGCGATCAATTCGCCGCCGTCGAAGATCGGCAGGGTGAAGGTCATGTGGTTGAGGTGGCTACCCGTCACGTAGGCGTCGTTGGTCAGCAGAATGTCGTCGGGCTCGATCCCGTCAGAACCAAAGTGCTGGAGCTTGGCCTTGATGGTCTCGCTGATGCCGCGGATGAACATGGGCAGGCCGATGCCGATCGACAGTACATTGCCGTGCCGGTCGAAGAGGCCGACCGTGTAGTCCAACGCCTCGTAGATGATCATGTTGTAGGCGGTGCGCATCAAGGTCTGCTTCATGTCCTCGGTCGCGGCGATCAATCCGTTGCGGATTATCTCGGTCGCGATAGGGTCGTGGCCGGTGTCCGGCGCGGCGTTGTCTCGAGGCATGGTCATGGCGCGCCTCCAATAGTGACGACCAGGTTGCCGACGTCGTCGACATGAAGCATGTCGCCGGGGTGGACGACCGTGGTCGAGGCATATTCCTCGATCAGCGCTGGTCCCTGGATGCGGTTGCCCGCGAGAAGACCATCCCGTCCATAAACTGGGATTTGCAAGAACGTGCCCGTTTCGGAAAAATAGACCTCGCGATCCGCGTTCCGGGCCTCGGACAGCGGCGCCTCGCCGCCTTCGGCCGCGCGCTGATGCGTGGGTTTGCCCATGGTGCCGATCACCGAAGTGCGAAGGCTGACGATTTCCGCCTCCTCCCCGGGGGCGCCGTAGCCGTAGCGGAGCTCGTGCACGGCATCGAAATGTGATTTGACGTCCGCCAGGTCGCGGCCCTCGAAAAGCGCAAGCGGCAAGTCGACGGTGACCGTATGCTCTTGGCCCACGTAGCGCATGTCGGCAGCGCGCTCGACCACCAGCTCGTCGACCTTGACGCCGCTGCCCACGATTTCACTGCGACCCTGGTCTTCCATTTCAATGTAGAGCGACTCGATCGCCTCGAAGCTCGCTTGGCCGAGGGGCATGAACCACGAGCGTACGAAATCCCGGCGATAGTCGGCGGCCAGCATGCCGAAGGCTGAAAAATGCCCCGGCGAATGCGGCACGACGATACGGCCGATGCCCAGATCCTTGGCGATAGTCGATGCGTGCAAGGGCCCGGCGCCGCCATAAGCGATCATGTCGAAGCGGCTCGTGTCGAGCCCGCGCTCGGTGGTCACGCGCCGCACCACGTTGGCCATCGAATTGGCTGCGATGCGCAAGATGCCGTCCGCGGCCTCGGTCGCGGAAAGCCCCAGCGGATTCGCCACGTCTTTTTCCAGAGCGCGCCGCGCGGCATCCACATCGAGGGCCATCTCGCCGCCCAGGAAATTCTCGACGTTTAACCGGCCGAGAACCAGATTGGCGTCCGTGACCGTGGGCGCGGTCCCGCCCAGCCCGTAGCACACCGGACCAGGGGCGGCGCCGGCGCTTTGCGGCCCGACGCGCAAGGCGCCTCCCGGGCCCAGGCTGGCGATGCTGCCGCCCCCGGTGCCGACTTCCTGGATGTCGATCATGGGGATCTGTAGAGGGAGCCCTTCCAGGTAGCTGCCGATCATGGAACTGCCGGTCATCAACACTTCGCCTCCGTGCACGACACCGGCTTTCGCGGTGGTGCCGCCCATGTCGAAGGCGATCGCGTTCTGAATGCCGATCCTGGCGCACAGGGTGCGCGCGCCGATCAGCCCAGCGGCCGGCCCTGACTCGAGCATACGAATGCACTCGCGGTAGGCCTGCTCCACTTCGTAGACCCCGCCCGAGGATTGCATGATTAAGAACGGGCCCGTATATCGCTCCGTATCCAGGGCCGTGTTGAATTCGTCAAGATAAGTGCTTATCCGCGGCCCGATGAAGGCGTTCGCGACCACGGTCGAGGTGCGCTCGAACTCGCGATATTCTTGCGAGATTTCGTGGCTGGCAGTGACGAACACGTCCGGGCAGGTCTCGACGACGATCTGCTTGGCGCGGATCTCGTGGTCCGGCCGCCGGTAGGAATGCATGAACATGATCGCTATCGCTTGTATTCCCAGCGCTCCCAGCTCGCGTGCGATGTGGCGCACCTGCTCGTCTGCCAGCGGCACCAGGACCTCGCCGTCTGCGGTAATGCGCTCGTCGATCTCGAAGCGAAGCGCCCGCTCGACCAGGGGTACGTGCTTCCGGAAGTAAAGGTTGTAGGCATCCGGCCGGTTGACGCGGCCGATCTCGTAAATGTCGCGAAAACCCCGCGTGGTCAGGAGCGCGGTTTTGGCGCCCGTGCGTTCCAGGAGGATGTTGATGGCGATAGTCGAGCCATGCAGGAAGGCGCCGCAATCGCCAAAATCGACGCCGGCTTTGCCCACGCCGGTCAACACGCCGTCGACCAAACGCTCCGGTGTGCTCAGTGTTTTGCCAAAGCGCAGCTGCCCGGATTTCGGGTCAAACGCCGCGATGTCGGTGAATGTGCCGCCGATATCCGCGGACAGCCGTTGGGATTGGACGGGCGGCCGTTGGGCCTCGGCGGCGCTCGCGGTTGCCGCGATCATAGCGTCCCGGCGATGGGCTTGGCGATCTCGGCGCACGATGCGTTAGTTGGCAATCCGTTTGACATTTTGCGGTTACTCTTTGTTATTGGATCAACATTCTAGTTTAGAACTATATTCAATAGTTGCATCCATCATGCTTAGCGCCCCGACAATGAGCTTGGCGATATCGTTGCCGAAATTCCGTTTCCCATGTTGTAGTTATCCAAAGTTATTGGAATAACATTCCAGATTTGAACCACATTCAACCGTTCCCGTCAATCATGCATAGCGTCCCGGTGATGTGCTTGAAGATCATGGTACACAATGTGTTAGTCGGAACTCCACTTGACAGATTGCAGTTAATTAGTGATAATGGAACCATGTTCCAAATTTGAACTACATTCAGAAGATCCCGTCAATCATGGCGCAGCAGATAGAACGCACGCTCGATATTATCGAGCTTCTGGTTGATGAGCCTGCGGGCCTTGCCTTGGGCGAGCTGGCGTTGCGAATCGGCCTGCCTAAGAGCGCAGCGCACCGGCTGCTCGCCGAGTTGGTAGACCAGGGCTACGCACAACAGGATCCGGCGAGCCAGCACTACAAGCTGACCATGCGGCTGGTTGTGCTCGGCTTCCGCTTCCTCAACAACACGGGTCTCACTGATGCCTGTCAACCGGTGTTGGACGGCTTGGCCGAGCGGTCCGGGGAGCTGGTGCGCATGACGGTCGTGGACGGGAAAAACCTGGTTTGGGTGGCCGAAGCGCAAGGCGCCCGCCACGGGCTTCGGTACGATGGCGGGTTCGGGCGACGGGTCAACTTGTCGGCTACGGCAACAGGCAAGTCGTGGTTGGCGACCCTGTCCGACGACGATGCAGTCGCCATCGTGCTCAATCAAGGGTTCGGCGATCCCGACGAAGTGGGGCCAAGCGCCTTGCGCTCGGTCTCAACCCTGCTTGATGAACTGACATCCACGCGCGCACGGGGATTTGGGCTCGCCGTCAACGAGGGCGAGCCGGGAATCTCGGCGGTCGCCGCGGTGATCCGGGTCTCCGAAAACGAGCCTTGCGTCGGTACGGTCAGTGTGACTGGGCCCTTGATACGGATGACGCCCGAAGCCCAGGCCGAGCTTGCCCCGTTGGTGGTCGAGGCTGCACAGGTATTGGGCCGCCTCTGGCCGGTTCGTATGCACCAGTCAGAGGTGCAGCGGCAGACCAGGGAACTTCTGGCACAGGCGAACAGATGAGCGCGGGCAACGGCATTGGCGATTCCGCGGGGTCCGCCCTGGGCCGCCTGCGCTGGATCGGGCGGTTGCGTTACTTCCTGATCAGCTTCGTGGTGTTGTTCGCGTTGTGGGAATTGTTGGCCCGGGCGTTCGAGGTGCCGTCATATCTGCTGCCGGCGCCGAGTGTCATCTGGACCGACTTCTCCGTTCGCTGGGAACGGGTACTCGACAATACCTGGGTCACCACCGAAGAAATATTGGTGGGCTATTTTTTCGCCGTCGGTGTGAGTATTCCGCTCGCTCTCCTGGTGTCTTATTCGAAAACAATCGAGAACGCGGTCTATCCGATCATCGTCTTCCTGCAGATCGTGCCGAAGATCGCGGTCGCTCCCCTGTTCATCATCTGGTTTGGGTTCGGGTTCACGCCGAAAGTCTTGATTGTCTTCTTGCTCTCGTTTTTCCCGATTGTGGTGGCCGCCATCGCCGGCTTCAAGTCGATCGATGAGGAGACCATGGAACTCGCGCGCTCGACTGGTGCGAGCCAGTGGATGACTTTCCGAAAGATCCGATTACCGGCCGCGATGCCGAGCATCTTCACCGGCCTGAAAGTAGCCGCGGCGCTTTCTTCGACTGCCGCGGTAGTGGCCGAGTTTGTCGCCTCGGACAGTGGGCTTGGCTACTTGCTGTTGGAATTCAACGGCGATCTCGAGACACCCATGGTGTTCGCGACCATCATCGTTCTGAGCATCGTGGGCTTGATCGTCTACTACGCCGTCGAGCTGATCGAACGGATTGCCATCCCGTGGCACGTATCACAGCGCGGCGATAGCGCGGGCACGCAGATTGTTTAGGCGTGAACTCGCATAGGCACCTGGAAGAGTCCCAACAAGGGAGGATAACAATGTTAGGACGCAAACTACTCATACTGGCCGGGGCGGCAGCGCTCGCTCTCGGCGTTATGGCGGGAACTGCTTCGGCGGCGGAAAAGGTTTCGCTTCGGCTGAACTGGTATCTGAGCGGCCTCCATACGCCCATCTACTTGGGCAAGGAGCGGGGCTATTTCTCAGAGGAGGGGATTGATCTGATCATCAAAGAAGGCCGGGGATCGGGCGTAGCGACCCAGATAATCGGCGCCAAGGGGGACACCATCGGGCTTTCCGACGCGGGAACGATGGTCATCGCGGCAACGAAGGGTGTTCCGATCAAGGCAATCATGTCGATCTTGAACACTTCGCCCTTCGGCGTGGTCTCGCTTGCCGAGACGGGCATCAAGACCGCCAAGGATCTGGAAGGCAAGCGCCTCGCCGTGACCGCGGGCGATTCGCTTACGCAGCTGTTTCCGGCGGTCATTAAAGCAAACAATCTCGACAAGAGCAAAATCAAGATGATCTTCGTCGATCCCGCGGGCAAGATCGTCTCGGTGCAG
>JAPULJ010000650.1 GCA_027295145.1 Alphaproteobacteria bacterium
CATGATCACGCCGCCGCCGGCCAGGATCACCGGGAACTCAGCCTCGGCCAAGGCGCGGGCGGCCTCTTCGAGCCCTTCCGGACCGCCGGCCGCGCCCTCGATGGTGAGCGTTTTCGGAATCTCGACGTCGATATCGCCGTAGAAAAAGTCGCGCGGAATATTGACCTGTGCTGAGCGTCTGAACAGTCATTTTTAGCCAAACCGGTCATTTGGCAGTCCAGATGTTCCGTTTCCATCTGCTATGAAATCCGGCCAAGAATTCTGGTCGAGGACCGAATACCAACTGCCGACACGTCGGAGATTAGCCCACAGGGCCGAACGATTCCGTATGAATGTGCTCGGCTGGAACGCCGCGTTGCTCGAGGCCGGTCTGAATGTCGGCCATGAAACGAGTTGGGCCGCACAGGAAGTAATGAGCTTCTACGTTGTCTATGAGATCTGCCAATAGCGAGCCGTCGACGCGGCCATCGCTATCATAGTCAATCCCGATCTTATCTTCGGCGCGCGGGCGACTATAGGCGACGTGGATTTGAATGCCGGAACGCTTGGTCGCCAATTCGTGGACCTCACGGGCCAACGGATGATGACCGCCGTCGCGGACACCGTGGACGAACCATACTCGCCGCTCGCTATCATCCGCGGCCAAAGAGTGGAGCATACTCACCATTGGTGTCACGCCAACACCGGCACTAACAAGCGCCACCGGGCACTTATTGCACGTCATCATGAAATCACCGGCCGGATTGCGGGAATCTATGATCGCGCCCGGCTCAACGTGATCGTGCAAATGACGTGACACGAGCCCGTGCGGCTCACGCTTAACACTGATCCGATAGCGATCGTCACCCAGTGCACTCGACAGCGAGTATGTGCGGCGAACTGGTTCAGCCAAATCCGGCATCGATAATTCGATCGGAAGATGTTGGCCGGCTTCAAATGATGGCAGCGGTCCTCCGTCACGGGCTTCAAACACGAACGACGTGACATCTTCGCTTTCCGGGATCTTCTCGATCAGTCGAAGCGATCGGACAGACTCGGCGTCCGCCTCCCACCGCAGTGGTACGGCAGAGGGAAGTTCGACAATCTCCTCAATGTCGAACGTTACCAGCCGACGGGCGCCAGGAAATTGGGATAAGGCGTCCGAATCCCAATCGACCGTCGCGCGCCCGGTCAGCTGGAGCAAGCTGCCGGTCTCAAAGTCGACGAACAGAAAGCCCGCCCGAGGGTCAAGGACGAGATTACCGATCGTGTTGAAGTGATTGTTACCAGCATAGTCCGGGAACTCGAGCCGCGTCTCGCTGCTAACCCGAACAAAGCCGCGGTCTCCACCTCGGTGAGAGGCATCCATACCAAAAGTTGGGCTCTCACCCTCGGCGCGATAGCCGCTTGCTATGAAGAAAGTATCGGCGGCACCGATCCATTCTCGCTGCGATGGCGTAACGCGCCTGCCCCTAATCGGAGTTCCAGGCGAATTGTCGACGATGCGCCGCCACTCTCGCTCGCGAATGTACTGTGGACAGTTTCCGAACGTCTGTTCCACGTTACACACTATGACGTCCGACCCGTTTTCGCCAACCCGGCCGTTCACACGATTTCGTCGCCGCGTGGCAAGTTCGATGCCGAGAATTCCGATATCGGCACCGGGTGTAAACGCGCCCTCTAGGGCGTCGCCGAAAACGGGCTTCGCGCCAATCAGCAACGAGGTGGCATTGGGCGAGGTAACAAAACCCTCTTTGCCTACGAGCAGGGTCGGCCATGGGCGTCCCTGGTCGTCGCGGGCCGCAACCACCAGAAAAGGCATTGCGGTATGAAAGGCACGATGTTCGTCCGGCAGGTAAGGGCGCACGACCTTCCGTGCCCAGTCCTCTATATCCCGGACGCTAAGACGCTCCTGGACTTTCTGCTCGCCCACATGAAACGGGGATTCGGGAACGTTCCAACCATCCGACATCGGGATCACCTTGCCAATGAGGTTGTGCTTAGCTCAAAGGCCGACAGACTCAGCCTGCGACTGCAATGAACTCGACACGGATGCCACCGGGGATCGCGCACATCATGTGCCTGGCCGGTCCACCGCCGAGTGGTTCCGGCGCGAACTCAATGTCAACGCCATCTGTGTTTGATAGCTCGCGATGCAACGCATCGAGGGCAGCGCTGCTTTCAACTTTCATCGCGAGATGGTGCAGTCCGATAACATTCTTGCGATCAAATTGGACGGCGTCTTCCGGCTTCGTGGCCTGCCATAGAGTAATCATGATTGTGCCATCAGTCAGGAATACGGCAGGATAATCTGGCACTTCGCCGACCTGAGTAAATCCGAGCGCATCCAGAAAGAATGCACGGGTCTTGGCCAAATCCGGAACAGTCAATCCGATGTGATGGGCGCCTTGAGTAGCTGCATCATTTGGCATATTTGTTCTCCTCATTCCAGCCTAATATACTAAGTGAGAACGGCGGCGCAATAATCCCCCACTGAAGCGGCGGCGCGTTTCCTGGGTGCTCAATGCAAATGAACCCGCACGAACTGGGCCGTGATTGTCATGCCGTACTTCCCTTGCCAGCCAATGGCAATTCCAGGGCAAGTGCCAGGAAGCCCACGACCTCCCCGCCTCCCTCGTACGACTGGTTCACCGAGGGCTTCGGCACCACCGACCTGAAGGAAGCGAAAGCACTGCGGGATGAGCTGAAATAGGGCACCGCGTTAGACACCGCGTTGGTCCGGTTTGGGTCAAAATCGGTCCAACTCGGGCCGGCCAAATCATGCCCGTTGTCGGGGAAAGCGGAAGTTCCAGCCGAGAAGGACCGGAGTTGGGGGGTGCTCTCAAAAGGTCGACGCATCACTTTATCTCAAACGTGAAGATGGGGTGATTTGTGATGGTTGGAAAGAAACGTTGGGGTTTCACGGCGGCGGAGAAATCAGAGATGTGGGATCGCTGGCGGCGGGGCGAGTCTCT
>JAPULJ010000651.1 GCA_027295145.1 Alphaproteobacteria bacterium
AAGAACCGACGTTATTTTCAATCCCAACATCAAGGACGCTCGCAGCACCCAGGGCCTACCCCTCCCCAAAAGTAACTGGGCAAACATTCTGGATGAGCCGCCGTTTGAAGCCTACGCCATCACCTGTGGCATCACTTTCACGTTCGGCGGCCTGCGTATCGACACCGAGGCCAAGGTGCAAAACACGGATTACGAGCCGATCCCCGGGTTGTTCGCCGCCGGTGAACTTGTTGGCGGCATTTTTTACGATAATTATCCCGGCGGTACCGGTCTCATGAACGGCGCGGTCTTTGGAAGAATTGCCGGCAAATCGGCGGCGAAGTGCGCGGCGGAGCAGCATTGAGTCTCGAACAGCGCTATTCGAGAAGGCATCGTCACGTATTAATTATTGGTAGCGGGGATGATGAAGCGCGCCGAATTCGAGGCTTGCGGTTTCAGGGCCGAGGCTCCGGCCCCTTCTTTCCGTCTGTTTTGCCGCCTTTTTCCAATGAGCGTATCAGCCGCCACCCAGCGATCATGACCAATCCGCCGACCAGCAATCCGCCTATCACTCCAGCCCAATGCACTGGTCGCCCCCGTTCTACCGAGTTATGTCACACGCTCACCCGTCACAGTGCGCCGCTGCTCACCAGATGAGCATATCGGCGGATTACTTCATCCGCATTCACTTATTCACCAATCCACCAGCGCCGGATCCCGAGTGTCTGAGGCGCTCCGCTAAATCTCCGCTAAAAATTATAGAGTATGCCGAATATCCCAAGCACGAACACAGTAAACGTGATGATCCCGGCGACCAACGCTACGTTTTTGTTCTGAAAATCACCCGCCATATCCGTAAACCTCATCTGAATTGGGTTACCAACCTGATCGGATCATCTCCATCGAAACCTAAGGCAAATTCCGATTTTTCGTCGAAACGATCGAAGACTCCGAAAGAATCGGCGTTGCGATCGATCATGGGAGAGCGAGCGTCGAAGCCGAGGTTATACAATAACCAACATGTCCTAAGGCGAACACCCTAAATTCCGAATTTTCCGGATGAACTCACATTTCGATAATAAGCCTGATCAATTCGGCTACTAAAACAAATGCCAAATCAACATCACATCGGGCGAGCCCATCGGGGGATGTTAACCTTAACAAAGCAGTATTGTTGTGGTATCAGAACACCGCGAACGCGACGACTCCCAAATTGAGGTTACGCCCGAGATGATCGAGGCGGGGGTGGCGGCCTATAAGGAATGGGTTCCCGATGATTTTGGGTGGACGTATACCGAGATGGATTTAGTCCGCAGAATTTTTATCTCCATGATCGATGCTCGTTCGTAGATCGTAGATCTGGCCGATGATTTCGTTTACTTCGTCCGACCACGTTTCCAATAGATCAGGGGCTACATCGAAAATATAACTTCTGCCCTTTGCGCGGGGCTTGAACACGCGAATGGCGGCTTCTTCAGCACTCTTGAAGGACCATTCGCCATGAATCAAATCATTGCGGATGGTGTTCATGGTTTCTGCCGCCGATAGAAGGTCGGTAAGCTCTTTGGGTGGGGTGTCTCTAAAGCTAGGAGCTATGGCCGCGTTCAACAGGTCGCGGTGTGCCGCAAATCCGCTGCTGCTGTAGTAGATCATTAGCGCTTGTTGGGCTGGGCGGTCGATAACAGATACGAATAAGCATCCAAGCTCAAACTCCAACCTTGACCATCTCGCAACGAAACGCCCGAAAGCGGCCATGAAGGTGTCAGAATATCGTGCTATATCTGGAGCCATGACCAAGCACCCTAAGAAGCCGAAACCAGAGGAAGTCGAAACCAAGCCCGACGCATGGGAACGGTTCGAGCGAACGATGGACAAGATCGCGCCGCCGAAGCGAGAAAACACGAAAAATCAAGACGGTCAGCGAGAAAAGGATACTCGCAAGCTGCCGCGCAGATCATCTAGACGCCCAATCTCCTCTTGAAGCGTAACGTTTTTTTCGAGGATAGAATGGCCGTAGTTGCCCGACATGATTTGATCCGTGATGGGCTGCAGTTCGCCCAACAGCCAACGAATTCGCTCCGAAATTTCTGTCATATGTTGGATGATAACCAAGTGCGACTGAGGGCTGCTCATGTTCGTGCTTTCCTTTGTCTTTCAGTGACGGGGTTGCGGCAGGTAACGGCGAAACGCAAGTTCTATCTTGATAAGGAATTCGCGCTTAGTGCAGAGGCGCCTCGCCAGCTTGCCCTGAACTAGTCCGCCGATATGTCAGACGCTTACCTGCGATGCCCTTAGCGGCGAGCGCGGCGCGTTCCAGGTCGGTCATGTCGCGGCTGTTGTATCTGAAATCAAATTCACCGAGGAAGCGTTTCAGGTGCTTTGCGCTGACCCACTGGTAGTTTCCGGTGATGCCGCGCTTGAAGATCGAGAAGTAGCTCTCGACCGTATTGGTGTGATGGTAGGTGCCGCGCACATATTCCTCGATGCAATGGTTGACGGTGCCGTGGCCTCTGAAATCGTTTCCAGCGCTCGTGTAGACCCTGGCTTCGTCGGTCATGAGGTATGAGGCGCGATCAATCTGCGTGAACAGGATAGGGCGCAACGTGCGCGCGCTTACCGAGGGGACATGGAAGGATCGCACCATGCCGTCGCGCTCGACCAGAGCCACAACGGGCTCTTTCTTGGGAGGCGGGCCGAAGGCTTTGTTCTTGGCCTTGCCGCCGACATAAGTTTCGTCGGCCTCGACCACCTAGTTAGCGCCACCGAGTGGGCCGGGCTTGCTCTCGCGCAGGGCCTCGCGGATGCGGTGCATCATGAACCAGGTGGATTTGACCGACACACCGAGCATACGGCTTAGCTGGCGCGTGCTCATGCCCTTCTTGGAGGCGCAGAGCAGATACGTCGCCATGAGCCACTTGCTCAACGGGAGCTTGGAACGCTCATAGAGCGTGCTGACCGTCACCGTGAATTGCTGGCGGCAATCGTTGCACTGATAAACACCGGGGCGATGAGCCTTGCCGCGCAGTGCGGTCGCTCCAATCGTTCCGCAATGTGGACAAACCGGGCCGTCGGGCCACAAATGACCTTCTAACCATTTGCGCGCTTTGGCGTCGTTATGAAAGATGGGGTTCTGTAAATCTGACATGAGATTGTTCACTTTTATCTTCGGCGTCGTCGCAGAGAAGCGGTCGAAATCTCGACTGCCAGATCGCGTGCGAGACTGCTCGGTACTGCGATACGGACCACTTCCAACTGATTGGATCGGGCCAGAACCCGAAACGTCAGAACTACCGTATTGTCCACAGGATTGGCGGCAACCGATTGGGCAACCGGTAGATCGAAAGGGCCGGGTCCGTGAAACTCAATGCGACTAGATTCGGGCAGATTTTTCGGCATTGTGCTAACTCCCTATGAACTGACATAGAGTCAGCTTGTTGCTTTGTCAAGGTGAACAACCCCGCCCCTCGTCATCTGACGGCGGAGGCAAAACGAATGGAATTACGGTGCAATCTGGGTATGGTTGCCACCCAGCCCAGGGACTCTTGGGATCTGACGGTTCAACTATAAATATTCAACAGGAGAATATTATGAGAGAGGATTTAAAGTCAGGTAATCCGTTTCCGGATTTCAGTTTGCCGAATACTATGAACGAGATGGTAAACTTGAGTGAATTTATGGGCGATATGCCTACTGTAATTACTTTCAATCGAGGTAACTACTGCCCCAAAGATCGCCGCCAATTACTCAATTATGCAACAGATTTTCAACCGGAACTGTCGGTAAACTATTGCAAACTTCTGACGGTAACCACGGAAGCTCGACTGGAGAGTATTGAGATGCGCAATGGGGTAGGCGCTCTCTGGCCCTTCTTGAGCGATCAAAAACGTGAGCTTTTACACGAACTGGATATTGCTGATGAGAGTGAAACTCGATATGGCCCCGTGTTCATTCCCTATACCTTTATCTTGAATGGAGATCGTACGATCTACAAAATTTATAATGGTTGGTGGTATGCCGGGCGACCGACCGTTGAAGAGATAAGAATGGATTTACGCGAATTGCTATCAAGGCAGCCGGACTGGGAATACACGAAGGAATGGGGCTATGGGTCGGAGAAATTTTTAAAATAATTCGCAATCACTCCAAACTTGAACGCCGGAACATCTCTTGTCGGGTGTTTCCAATTTATGGGTATTAACGCTCGGCATTGGCGAGGATTAGTTTTAAGGCGCACGCCCATAATGCTGCCCCGCTCGCATAGGCTAAATTATACGACTATTCTTCGCCGATCATGCCGTATAGCGCCGGGCGGCGCTGATCCATGAGCGGGTAACGGCTGCGGATTTCGTCGACGAAATCGAGATCGATGGTCGTCGTGATGCAGCATTCGGTATCGGGTGCGGTGGCGATGATGACGCCCCACGGATCGACGATCATGCTGCGGCCGACAAAGCCGATACCCGATTTCGGCTCCACGCCATACTGGCCCGACGCGACGACAAACACCTGATTTTCCGCCGCCCGGGCGCGCATGAAGAATTCCCAATGATCGAAGCGCGGGCTCAGGAACGCCGAAGCGCAGACGATGATCCTCGCGCCTTTGAGTGTAAGGACACGGTAGACTTCGGGGAAGCGCAGGTCCGAGCAGACCGAGACGCCTATCTTTCCGATCGCGGTCTCGAAGACCGGCAGATCGTTGCCCGCCCGCACCTTGTCGGATTCGCGGATACCTTTGCGGATATCGGTCCGGTCGGGGGCATCGAACAAGTGCGTCTTGATATATTTCCCGACGATGGACCCCGAAGGGTCGATCAGGGGTGCGGCGTTATAATACGCCTCGTTGGCCCGCTCGTAGATCGAGCCGACGATATGCATGCCGTATTCCTTGGCTTTCGCCGCTAGCAGATCGGTGCTCGGCCCCGGTATCGTCTCCGCCGTTTCCCGGTACAAATCGCTTTCGCTGTAGGCGAGCCCGGTCCAGACTTCGGGCAGGACGACCAGGTCCGAGCCCCGGGCGCCCGCCACATCGAGCAGGCGGGAAACCTTTTCCCGCGTAGCCTCGATCTCCCCATCAACGGCGGTAATCTGGATCGCCGAAACGACGAGTTCGTTGCCGTTTGCCATTATGTTCTCCAAATCCTCGGAACGCGCAACGATAGCCTGACTTTAGACCGGTGATAACAGAGCTCGGGCGACAAGCGCAAAAAGGACGACCGACCATCGTTCCATTTTTCTATGGGCAACGGCGATCGTTCGAATTTCTTTCGCGACGTTTATTCCGACATTTCCCAGATAACCTTCATATCCATACTTACTCATTTTTATGTCTCTGTGACGATACTGTTCGGATAAATCGGGTGCTGCGCGCAGATCTCCGAAACGGCGGCCCGCGTTGCGCTGACAGCGGGACCGTCCAGGCCGCCGCCCGCCGCCATTTCGTCGAGCACGTCCGCGGTCAGACCTGCGAGCCGGCGGAAGTCGTCCGGCCCCAGGCCTCGGGTGGTGGCCGACGAGCTGGCGAGCCGCAGGCCCGAGGTCACCCAGGGCTTTTGATCGTCAAACGGCACCGCGTTCTTGTTTGAGGTGATCCCTGCCGCCTCCAGCCGGTCACAGGCGGCGTTGCCCTTGAGGTCCTGACGGCGTAGATCGAGCAGCAGCAAATGCGTATCGGTACCGCCGGTGACTACGTCATAGCCGCGCTCCAGCAAAGTCGTGGCCATCACTTGGGCGTGCGCGACTACGGCCGCTGCGTAGTCGCGGAACTCGGGCCGCAACGCTTCGCCCAGACAGACTGTCTTACCGGCCATAATCTGCAAGTGGGCGCTGCCCTGCACCCCGGGAAACAGCGACGAGTCGATGCGTTTGCCTAAATCTTCGTCGTTGGAGACGATAAGCCCGCCGCGCGCCCCGCGCAGGGTTTTGGTCGTTGTCGTCGTCACCACATCGGCGTGAGGCACCGGCGAGGGATGTGCCCGACCGGCGATCAAGCCGGCAATATGAGCCATGTCGACCAGCAATCGCGCGCCCACTTCGTTGGCGATCGCTCGAAATGCGGCAAAATCGATCACGCGGGGGTAGGACGAGCCACCTGCGATGATCATCTGCGGCTGGTGGGCAATCGCCCGCTTTGCCACCTCGTCCATATCGATCAGCCCGTCCTGCCGGCGCACGCCATAATGCGCCACATCGTAAAAGCGGCCAGTCTGGTTGACCTGCGCGCCATGGCTCAGATGCCCGCCGGCACTGAGGTCCATACTCAGGATCCGGTCGCCCGGCTTGAGCAAGGTGTGCAACACCGTCTGATTGGCTTGGCTGCCCGAATGCGGCTGCAGATTTGCGTAGGCACAGCCGAATAGCTCCTTGGCGCGGGCGATGCCCAGCCGCTCCATTTCGTCCACCACCGCAGCCCCGCCGTGATAGCGCTTGCCGGGGTAGCCCTCGACGGTCTTGTTGGTGATGATCGAGCCTTGCGCCTGCATCACCGCGCGGCTGGCCAGATTTTCCGATGCGATCAGCTCGATATGCGTCTGCTGGCGCGTGAGCTCGCGGGCGACGATGTCGCCCATCGCCGGATCGATCTCAGCGAGCGGAGCGTCAAAAAAACCCTGGTGGGTTACCACCATCTAGTACCTCACAATCGCCAGAACTCGATTTGGCGGCCCAAGCCACATATGTCGCTAGGCAGCCACCGCGCTAAGCAGACAGTCATCGTCCAGCGGCGTCACCGGCGAAATGCCGCGATGGTGCAGGTGGTCGGCGCGTAATTCCTTGGTGTAGGCGTTGGTGATCGGATTGACGATCAACGAGTAGATCCGCCGGTTCCACGGTGACATGTTGGGCGGCGAGCCGTGCAGCAGGCAGTCGCCGAAGATCAGCGCCGTGCCCGCCGGACCCTTGGCCGAGACGATGCCGCGCTTGGCGGCCAGCGTGGACACGGTGTCGTTCTCGACACACCAGAGCGGATAGCTGGTGGTCGTGGTGTCGAGCTCGGCGGGCGCCGGGCCGCCTTTGTGCGAGCCAGGAATGAACCACAGCGGCCCGTTGAATTCGCTCACATCGTCGAGCAGAACGTGCAGGTTTAGCGCCAACGGTTCGGGCACGCCGTCCTCGTTGTGATGCGTAGCGAAGTCGTAATGCCACTGCCAGACCTCTCCCGAGTAGGCCACCTTGGCGTTCACCTTCACTTGCTGAATATAGAGCCGGTCGTCGCCCAGGATCTGCATTGCCGGTTCCAGCAACCGCGGATGGCGCACCATTCGCGCATAGATCGTGTTGCGCAGATGCAGACCCATGGCCGTGCGCACATCACCGCTTTCGGTCTCTCGGAAGTTCTGTGGACAATCTTCGGCAAAGAGCGTGTCGAGCTCTGCGCACAGGATACCGACTTCCTCGGCCGTGAAAAGCTCGGGCAGGATCAGAAAACCGTCGCTGTCGAACCGTTCGAGCTGGTCTGGTGCGAGTCGCATGTTTCCGCCCCGGTTATCTCGTTTCTATGAACATCCACCAGATGACTTTTACATTCGTGAAACCGTACAACTGATCCACCGCCAAGGGAACTGCCTCTCCTTTGCTGCCATCAGATGGCCTGATTGTAGGCAGCGGCCTCCGTTTGGATGGCCGTTCAGTCATTATTCTTGGCATCCAGACGCATTTATCCTGCCGCCTTCTCGCCAAGCTCCAGGCTGATCGCTAAAACCTGCGTCATAGCGCCGCACTTGGTTCGGCGGACCGCTCGATCCGTGTATTGCGCGCCCACCGAGCCAGGTCCGGCTTGCTTGGATGAGCGCCTGGACGCTTGGTTCTTACACGATCGGGCATTCATTGATGTGGCTACGAATTCAATACCAATATTCACTAACCGCGTGTTTATCCAAGCTATCGGCCCATTGCTATGGAACCGCACGCAGAGTAGTGTGATGTAGGGCCGCGAATTATAGCTGCACTTTGGACTGCAGGTCGAAATTAGAAAGCGGCGGCAGGCGATGTTAGCCTACAAGTGCGTCAGCAGCGGTTTCGGTCTGGCGATCAAGGAGGGCGCTAGATGGCGAAACAGTCTACCATTGCCGACTATGGCGCAGACACTTCTCAGCCGACTATTCGCCAAATAGGCGTTGCCGACCTTTTTGATGCGTTGGCCAAAGGTTTCGACGATTTCAAGGCGATGCCGACGCACCTGATTTTTCTCATATTGATCTATCCCATAATCATGCTCCTCTCGGGCAGAGTTGCCGCCGGATACGATGTGTTGCCGTTGGTCTTCCCGCTTCTTGCCGGATATACGCTCGTCGGCCCCTTGGTGGCGATTGGAATGTATGAGCTAAGCCGACGCCGCGAGGGGGGTCACGATATATCGCGGAAGCATCTTTTCGACGTTTTGAAATCCCCGTCCTTCGGCGCCATCGTGAGGCTCGGCATCGTGCTGGTGATCATCTATTTCGCTTGGTTGATCGCAGCGCTTGCTATCTTCAAGTTGACGTTCGGCGGCCCGGCTGCGGCGTCGATGGGGACGTTCTTCTTGGAAGTCATTACACTTGAGCTCGGTAACGCCGCGCCGGATTCGATAGAAGCGTTCGCCAGCCAGATCCTCACAACCTCAGCCGGCTGGAAGCTCTTCGTATTGGGCAGCGGGGTTGGCCTTGCCTTCGCTATCGTCGTTCTGGCCCTCAGCGTGGTATCCTTTCCAATGCTGCTGGATCGTAAGGTAAGCGCCTGGACGGCGGCGCGGACGTCGGTCCGGGCATTTGTTGCAAACCCGGCTACGATGATAGTTTGGGGCCTCATTGTTGCCGCCGCGCTGGTGATCGGCACCCTGCCCCTATTCGTCGGCCTGGCTATCGTGATGCCGGTGCTCGGACATGCATCTTGGCACTTGTACAGAAAAGTTGTAGAGCACTGACGCGCGCAGCTCGCACGGGGCTTGATGCTTGTCCGCGGATCTCAAAAAATGAAAGGTTAAGAGGATTTCATGTCTAACCGATGGACTGTAGCAATCATGCTGTTTCTGGTGGGAATCGGCTCCGTCGTATTCCACATTTTGAGCCCGTGGTGGGCGACGCCGATCGCGTCCAACTGGTCCTACATCGACATTACGATCGACATCACATTCTGGATCACCGGGACTGTATTCGTCGCCATCATTCTTTTTATGGGCTACTGCGTGTTCAAGTATCGCTACCGAGCAGATCGTCGGGCGGTCTACGAGCCGGAAAACAAAAAACTGGAATGGTGGCTGACGATACTGACTACTCTGGGCGTCATTGGCATGCTGGCCCCCGGGCTCTATGTGTGGAATCAATTCGTCGAGGTCCCAAAAGGGATCGCCGAAGTCGAGGTCGTCGGTAAGCAGTGGGCGTGGACCTATCGCTTTCCCGGCAAGGATGGCAAGTTCGGCAAAACCGAAGCTAAGTTTATCAATGAAGATAATACATTTGGGATCAATCCGAAGGATCCTGCCGGCAAGGACGATATCCTGGTGGACGATACCGAATTGCATCTCCCCTTGGGGAAGCCATACAAGTTTTTGCTCCGCTCTACCGATGTTCTTCACGACTTCTATGTCCCCCAGTTTCGAGCGAAGATGGATATGGTGCCGGGCACGGTGACGTATTTCTGGCTAAAGACGATCAGGACCGGCACGTTCGATGTCCTTTGCGCTGAACTATGCGGCGTGGGGCACCACACGATGCGCGGCGAAGTCGTGGTGGAATCGCCTAAAGCCTTCGAGGCGTGGCTCAAGGAGCAACCGACTTTTGCGCAGTCCTTGAAAGATGCGCGCAAGCGCAAGGACAAAAAAACGGAATCGCTCGCAGCCCAGGCGAAGCGAAACTCGGGGAGATAGGTTTTGAGGCAAGAAACTCAAACCAATCGGATTAACGACGGACAATATAAGGGGATCTTCTGATGGCCGATGTCGGAACTATTGAACACGATTTCGTCCGACCTGCCGAGGTCGAGGATGTCGAACTCTACCATCCGAAGAGCTTCTTAACGAAGTATATTTGGAGTCAGGACGCCAAAGTCATTGCAATTCAGTACGCGGGCACCGCGATCGCGATTGGCATGGTGGCTTTGGTGTTGTCGTGGTTGATGCGGCTGCAGTTGGGTTTCCCCGAGACCTTCTCGTTCATCGCCGCCAAGGATTACTACCAGTTCATCACTATGCACGGCATGATCATGGTGATCTACCTGCTCACGGCGTTATTCCTGGGGGGCTTCGGCAACTACCTCATACCGCTGATGATCGGCGCGCGCGACATGGTGTTTCCCTATGTGAACATGGTGAGTTACTGGGTATATCTGCTTGCCGTGTTGGTGCTGATCTCGAGCTGGTTCGTGCCGGGCGGACCGACCGGCGCTGGCTGGACCCTGTACCCGCCCCAGGCCATTCTCCCCGGCACCCCGGGGTCTAACGCCGGCATCATTCTGATGCTCGTCTCGCTGGCACTCTTCATCATCGGCTTCACCATGGGCGGCCTCAACTACGTGGTCACGGTGCTGCAGGCGCGCACTCGGGGCATGACGCTAATGCGTATGCCCCTGACGATCTGGGGCATCTTCGTAGCCACCATCCTGGCGTTGCTGGCTTTTCCGGCCCTGTTCGTTGGCGCCGTGATGATGACGTTTGATAAATCACTGGGGACCAGCTTTTTCATGCCGTCGATCGTCGACGCCGTGCAGGGACAAAAACTCACCTACAGCGGCGGCAGCCCGCTGCTCTTCCAGCACCTGTTCTGGTTTTTCGGCCATCCAGAGGTCTACATCGTCGCCTTGCCGGGGTTCGGTATCGTCTCGGACCTGATCAGCACCCATGCAAGGCGGAACATCTTCGGCTACCGATTGATGGTCTGGGCGATTGTGGTGATCGGCGCCCTCAGCTTCGTCGTGTGGGCGCACCATATGTATGTCAGTGGCATGAACCCCTATTTCGGGTTCTTCTTTGCCACCACCACGCTCATTATCGCCGTGCCAACCGCGATCAAAGTCTACAACTGGGTGCTAACCCTGTGGCGCGGCAACATCCAGCTCACGCTCCCCATGCTGTTCGCCATCGCCTTCATCATAACATTCGTGAACGGCGGCATTACGGGCCTGTTCCTGGGCAATGTGATCGTGGACGTTCCTCTATCGGACACCATGTTCGTGGTCGCTCACTTCCACATGGTCATGGGCGTGGCGCCCATCCTCGTCATCTTCGGGGCAATCTATCACTGGTTCCCGCTGATGACCGGTAGAATGCTCAATCTCACACTGGGTAAATTTCACTTCTGGGTCACTTTCCTCGGGGCCTATTTGATTTACTTCCCGATGCACTATCTGGGATTCCTGGGTGTGCCGCGCCGGTATTACGAGTTAGGAGAAACCAGCTTCGTGCCTGCATCGGCGGCACAATTGAACGCGTTTATTACGATCATGGCATTGCTCGTTGGCTTCGCCCAACTGGTGTTCCTCTTCAACATTTTCTGGAGCGCGCGCAAGGGCAAACCTGCTGGCCGCAACCCCTGGAAGGCCACTACGCTGGAATGGCAAACCCCTGACCTCCCGCCGTCGCATGGCAACTTCGGCAAGGAGCTTCCGGTGGTTTATCGCTGGGCCTACGACTACAGCGTGCCTGGCGCAAAAGAGGACTTTATTCCACAGAACCAACCGCCAGAACCGGTCAGCCCTGACAAGAAT
>JAPULJ010000652.1 GCA_027295145.1 Alphaproteobacteria bacterium
CGTATCCAGTAGATCGCCGCGATCGGACGCTCGGCTGACTGCCCGCGAGCGATCGACTTCAGCCGCGCATCGAAGGACGCAATCAGGGCCTCGCCGCGCGCCTTCTCGCCGATCGCCCGGGCGACCAAGCGCACATTTCGGCGAACATCCTGCATCGAACGCACAACGGGAATTTCAACAAGCGGATAGCCGAGCTTGCGTAATATCCCCACAGTCGCGCGCGCCGAGAAGCGGCCTGCCAAGACGAGATCCGGCTTCAGCGGAATGATCTCCTCGGCTTGGCCGTAATTGACACGCAGCCCCCGAGCTCGGCTGGCGTCCGGCGAGTATTCGGGTTTCGCGGCGAAGTAGGTAACCGAAGCGATATTGCGGCGTTCGGCGAGCGCGATCAAAAGCTGGTCGGCGCAAAGGTTGAGCGAGACGATGCGCGCCGGCTTGGCCACCGCGGGGCTGATCACGGTAACGGCCACAGCGATAGCCATAAATGTCCTAGAGAGCCAACTCCTCATCGGCGCGCTTCTTATGATCAAGGGCTGGTCGGCTTGTCGAACGCGGCCCGCCAGCGCTCGAGATCGGGCGAATAGGCGTGGGTATGGGCCAATTGCCGCAATGCGATCCGGCCGCCGCAGCGGGTAATTCGGGTTGGCGCGGGCCGATAATTTTCGGGCGAACCTCTGTCCAGGACGGCGGCGGTGATCCTCGCCTTTTCGGCGACATAGCCGTCGGGCGCAAAACGCTCGAGCAACGCCTGGAAGGCGCGATGGCGGCCTGCATCGAACGCTCGCACGCGGCCGTTGAGTTCTGCCAAGGGGTGCGCCGGGTAGAGGCTGAGAACCGGGATGAGACCAGCGGGGACGGGCGCGTTGGCCGAATGGGTGCGACCCGATGCCAAAAGATCGGGTAGGAAGTGGGTATGAGGCCCCTCGGGCGTTGGGCGCTGCTCTTCCAACGAGCCGATCGGCTGATAGATCTCTATTCGGCCCGCCCGCGAGAGGAAGACCCGAGTCGGGCTTTGCATTTTGATCGCGGCCATCGCTGACTCGCCATCCCCAAAGATGCTAACGCCAACATGGCGGCGTAACAGCGCGATCAAGTCGGGCTCGCCAACCCGCACACAAAAATCGATGTTGGCCGCCCCAACTCCAAGATCGAACAGCACCCCCTGCCGGTCCTCACCGCCGAGCGAGCCGGGATCAGGGCCGAGCTCGCTCAGAACCGCGCGCCGGGCCATCTGCGCGGATCGGTCCGGACAGACAAAGAGCACCTCGTGCCTCCAACGGTCGGGGCGCACAGTCAGGCTTTCATAGGCGACGAGCTTGGTATCCGGCGGCAGCGCGATTTCGATAGCCCCGCGCGCTGTCGTGACCCGGCCGCCGAGCGGCGAGGTCGTCAGCGTAGCGAGCTCCTCCCGATCGCGGCTGAACTCGGCAATGGCGCCAAACGTACCGATACTCCACCCGGTCTCAGGATTGGCCAGTGAGTCCCTGATCAATTCAAGCACAATAGCCGCCGTTCCGATCCGAATCTGCCACCGGCCGCCAATAACGGACGGCAGGGCTAGATTTCCAGAATTAGCGAAGTATGGCGCCTCGAACTGGGTTCTCCAATACCACCGGCCGCGATCCAATGAGCTATCTCGGGAGCCGTCAGGATATATGTATGGTCCGAGTGTAACCGCCGAATTTATTGTTATTTATTGTAAGTAAACGGATAATTAATTTGAGAAACTTTAGGTATTCAGAAGTAATTCAAACATAAAATTAATATTAAAATTGTCTAAAATTTTATATATTATACTTTTTGATCATCGTTATTTACCAATTAACACTTTTTTAGTTGCAATTTATCTTCCGTTGGCGTAGTTTGACAGCAAGTTCGGTGTTTTTATTGATCGTAATTTACCGATCAGACTATTTGGTAACCTTATTTGTGGAGGAACACGCGATGGGAAAAATGATCTTCGGCGATGCCGGCGCCAGCGCTGCCGAATTTGGCTTGATCGCTAGCATATCGATGCTGGCAGCGGTTGTCGGTTTCCAAACGGTGGGCATTACGCTTGCGGCAATAACCCAGGCGGCCGCGGTTTCGATTTCACTTTCGATGTAAGCGAGAGTTGCAGCCAACCGCCCACAATCATTTCTTGGATAAATAATGATTCTGTCGATTTCAGACGTGCAGAATGTTCGCACCGAGGGCATGGGTGCCGCCATCGCGGCGACGGCGCAAAATGTCGCGACGGCTTATCTTGGGACTGCACCCGCCAGCAACGAACGCCTGATCGCTGAGGATATTTTCGCCATTTGGATTGATGAAGCGGCACAGGAGGTGCGTGAAACGCTCTCCCAACAATTGCGGGATTGCCCGCACTTGCCGCGAAAGCTGGCCATTAAAATCGCCGAGGATGTAGAACCAGTCGCCGTGCCAATCCTACTGAGCTCGGAGGTCTTCACCGACGACGATCTGTGCGCCCTGGTTACCGGCGGCAGCCTTTACCATCAGATCACCTTGGCCCGACGGAATTTCGTACCGCACGCGCTGACGGAGGCGTTGATCAAGACCGAGCGCGAGGATGTCGTTACCACGTTGGTCAATAATACTGGCGCCAAGCTCTCTGAACCGGCTCTGCACCAGGTCATCGACTATTTCCCGAGCTCTCAGTCGATCCATATCGGCGTGGTCGAGCGGGACGTGTTGCCGGTTTCGGTTGGCTATCGTCTTCTCACTTTCGTCTCCGAAGCGCTGCAGGTCCGCTTAAGCAAACGCCTAGCGTTGCCGAAAATCCTGGTTGGCGAGTTGGCCGGATTAACCCGCAATGCAGCGAGCTCTGCGCAAAAGTTCGTCAACTACCTGCACGGCGTCCACCAGCTCACCCCGACCGTCCTGCTGCGGGCCTTGTGCGACGAGAGCATTGACGTGTTCGAGGCGGGATTGGTGTGCGTGGCGCAATTCTCGCTGGAAGAAGTCCAAAAAAGGCTGCGGATGAACGATATGGCGGCTCAAATCGACCTGTTCGCGCGTGCCGGGATCCCCAAACCCTTGACGCTGGCCTTCCGCGCCGGGGTTGACACTATCATCAATGGAACGCCGGAAATGTGCGACACCGACAATGCCAAGGCGCAGATCAGCGCCGTCGTCGCCCAGATGGTGAAAATTCATGAGGATACCGACAGGGCAGGCATCGAGGCCGTTCTAACCCGCCTGAATTACAAGATTGAGGACGCCATTAGGAAGACAGCAATAGAGAACGAGCTGCGTGCCTTGGGGACGCCCAAATCGGCGCTTTCTCAGCCACAAACCCGGTCTAAGCCGTCGAAAAATATTGTCCAGTTGCGGCCCACTTCCCGGTTTGCTCCTCCCAGCGTATTCGAGCCCGCTGGAGCGAGAATCGCCGCAGGCAGGAGCCGCTAGGGCGCGGGTCTTCCTATTCTCGTGGATATGTCGCGAAGCCGGCCCAGCGCATTAGCGCAATACCACGATCGCTGCATTCTCATGATCAACGGTCTTGGTCGTCGTTGCATTGGCGGTCGGCCGGGGCGTCCATTTCTTGGATACTATGCCGCAGGAGCCGGCGGAGAATGACCAGGACGTGTTGTTGAGAACGCGCACACAGCACCCGCAGCGCACGCCGACCGAATTATTCATACCGACGCATTGGCCCAAATCGTAGTTCTTGCCGGCATAGCGGCAAACGCAACGCGGCGCGGCCAGGGCCGCATTCCCCAACCCCATAATGGCAAGCCACAGGACAGCACAGGCCAAAGCAGTGCGGATTGATCCAATTTTCATGGCCGGACCCTCGGTGTCTGATTTATACCGACAGCGAACCCTCATCAGGTGCTACGACGATCCGCCGGGAACCGTGGGAAGACACTAGCATATTTCGGTTAATAGGCAATCAACCAGGATTTGCGTCCGCCCATAAACTCAGAATCGCGTTAAATTATGTGTGGTCAAAAATTAAAAACCCCCGGCAAGCCATTGACTTGACGGAGGTCTTTATTGGTGGGCCGGGTGGGGAACTAAACTTAAGTGCCCAAACGCTTGGATTTCTGCGGCTTTCTAACCCCATCGGATAACCGAGTGTACCAGCTAAGTGTACCAGTGACCATCCACGTATGGTCTTGGATCTCCATGCGGTTCCAAAAATTGCTAACTTACCCAAACAACTAACACGAAGGGCAAACCGCAAGCCGGATCAGCCACGATTGCTTTGTCGGTAGGCCCGCAGCAGCTTTTCTTCTGTATCGTCTTCGCAATCCTCACTATACCAATAATATCCTTCTTCATTCGAGTGCCATTGCGGGTGCCATTCGACCGCCCTTTGGATTTCGGCACGAAGCAAGACGGCCTCTGGATCGTTCAATCCCTCAAGAAAGTACTGAGCCTCCGCATTTCCCTTGCTAGCCAGCAATGCAAGCGCTTCTGCCACCTTGATATTAGGGTTACCGCTCTCTCGCACCGCCTGACCCATCAATACAATCAATTGCTTTGAGGCTAGTAATTCACCTTCTGCCTCAAGAGCTTCGATCTCCGCTTCCTCGGCAATGCTTTTGAAAACCGCCGTCAGGTCGGATCTCATCGATGACGATGCTGTCGTCGAGGCCCTTCTTATGCGCGCGGAGTACTTCCGTCAGCGACCGATCGCTTACAGCCAAGTGGTATTCCTCGCCGAACATCCATGCGTTGTCCGCGATCATGTGATGAAGCTGCGAGCGTTCCTTGAGGCGCGCCTTCATATCTTTATCGAAAATGATCGCTTCCAGTCCTCGAAGCGTTTTGATCCGGTCAGCAACGATCTTTGCGGCGCTGATGAATCCAA
>JAPULJ010000653.1 GCA_027295145.1 Alphaproteobacteria bacterium
TGCCGTCCATGCGTGCCGCATCGATCAGGTCGTCCGGTACGGTTTTGAAGAACTGGCGCATCAAAAATATTCCGAAGACCGAAATTGTCCATGGGATCACGAGTGCGCCATAGGTATTGGTCAAGCCAAGCTTCGCCAGCAGCAGATAGAGGGGCAGGGCGATCGCGTGAACAGGAATCAGCAGGCAGAAAATCACAAAACCGAACACCACATCACGCCCCCAGAATCGCAGCTTCGCCAGTGCGTAGGCGCAGGGCAGCGCCACCAGTACTTGAATGATGAAGATTGATAGCGTTACGATCACGCCATTCAGCAGGTAGCGCAGCAGCGGCGCTTCGTTAAAGGCCGCAGTGTAGTTGTAGACGGCGGGGCGCATTGTGCACTCCTCGATCGGGCGCCCTTCCTTGATGCACCTGCGGTCCGTCATCAACTCCTGAGCCCCAAACAACCCGCCCGAAATGCTATTGATCTCCATTGGAGATTTTAGCGAAAAGGAGATCATGAGATAGAAGGGTAAGATCACGACGATGGCCCCAAAAAGCAGAACCGCGTGTTTCAGGAACTCACCGAACCAATATGCGCGCCCGATCATGAGTAATGCACTCTTCGGTTGATAAAATAAACCTGAGTCAAGGTGAGCATGAGAACGAAAGCAAGAAAGACAATCGTGATTGCCGAGCCCATCCCGATAAGGTTCTGCTTAACACCTTTCTCAAACATCGCGTACACCATCATGTAGGTGGATTTACTCGGACCGCCCCGGGTCAGCGCTTCAACCGTATCGAATACTTGAAACGAGCGGATCGATGTGATGGTGACAACGAAGACATGGGTTGGACCCAGCATCGGCCAAGTCACAAGTCTGAACCGCTCCCAAGCACTGTCTGCTCCATCCATTTCGGCGGCATTGTAGAGGTCGCGCGGAACCCCGGTCAGTCCCGCAAGATAAAGCACCATGTTGAACCCGAACGCCTGCCAGATACCGATGAAGGAAATTGTGCTTAAGGCATATTTTTTGTCGCCCAGCCAATTAGGCATACGTTCGATGCAACTGGACCCATACCAGCTGTCGGCCGGATTGAGACCAAGCCACGAGCCGGTCAGCAAACTGTGCCACCAGCCAACGCTGCAGCCACTCCTGAGGAAGTTGTTCACCAAGCCAACAACCGGATCCAGCGCGAATTCCCACGCGATCGCCATAGCCAAGAGCGTCGCCATGACCGGCAGGAAGAAGACGGCCTTGTACAAATCGCCGCCGAACCGGACCGAGGATATCAGCAGCGCCGCACCCAGCCCGAGTCCAACTGAAATAGGCACCACGACGAGCACGTAGGTCAACGACACGGTGAACATTTTGTTGTAGCTGGAGAACTTCGTGAGAGCTTGGTAATTTTCCCAGCCAACCCACTCGAAGCTCGGACTGCCGAGGTTGTAGTCGGTGAAAGACAGCGTTCCGGCGACGAATACGGGCAAGATCAGGATTACGACCATAAGTGTCACCGCGGGGGCGACGAACCAGATGTGGGCGTAGGAGCGGCCCATCAGGAAACTTGCTCCGATTTCTTATTGCTGATTAGCGCCAGACGCTGCCCATCGGCGCCGAAGGCCATGGCCTTGCCACGGTCCAGACCGATCCACACCTCGTCGCCGATGGCAGCATCTTGCGCCTCGTACGGTTTGACGCGCGCCACGATGTTATTTGCGCCGTCGTTGAGCGCGATATGAAGGTGTATGTCGGAACCGAGATTCTCCACATAGTTGAGACGACCAACGAAACATCCGCTCCTGTTCTTAGGGCCCAACTCAAGGTGTTCAGGACGCAGGCCTATCGTAAAGCTGCCGTTCGCGGGCCTCTCTAGGCGCCGTGCCAAGGCGACGCCAAGGCAAGAAAGCCGGCCAGAGCTATCGCATTCTCCCGGCAGGATATTGATCTTTGGACTGCCGACGAACTCGGCGACACGACGATCCTGCGGGTTTTCATAGACTTCGTTCGGCGCGCCAACTTGCAGAATGTTACCGTCCATGATGACTACCATCCGGTCAGACATGGTCAATGCCTCGACTTGATCGTGCGTTACGTAGATGAAGGTCGTGCCGAGGGTTCGGTGGAGTCCTACCAGCTCGGCCCGCATGTGGACCCGAAGTGCCGCATCGAGGTTGGACAGCGGCTCGTCCATCAAAAAGGCGACGGGCTTACGCACCATGGCTCGGCCAAGCGCTACCCGCTGCTGCTGACCACCCGAAAGTTGTCCTGGCTTTCGCTCAAGCAAGTGATCGATCTCAAGAGTCTTGGCCGCCTCCCGAACGACAGCGGCCAAGGCCTGCTTTTTGGCTCGGCTACTGGGAATGAGCGCGCCGATCAGCGGCAGTCGCTCCCAGAATCCCAGATCCCGCAGCAGAAGCGGCGTTGTCAAGTTCTGGCGAACGGTCAGATGCGGATAGAGGGCATAGGTTTGAAAGACCATGGCCAGGTCGCGGCGGCTGGGTCGAACCTCGTTGACCACGGTGTCGTCAATCTCAACGTCGCCGGCGGTCTGTGCCTCGAGCCCGGCGATAATGCGTAAGATTGTCGTTTTTCCGCAGCCTGAGGGGCCAAGCAGGGTCAGAAACTCGCCATCGGCGATCTCGAGATCGATGCTGTTGAGGACGCGCGTTTTTCCGAAATTCTTGCTGATCCCCCGGAGAGTGATGCGGGCCAAAGATCGAGCCCTCCCAATGGTTACCGGCTAACAGTCATGCGCATGACCTACGGAAATCCGGGTGAGGCATGTGATTGATTTTCTCGCGCCTGCCACCCTCGAGCACCCCCCAATGCGCGTGGCTCCGAGTAAACCTCTCTCGGAGCGCCACGGACGTAAACGCAGTCGACGGGCGCACCAGGGACCCCCAATAATCACTTTACAGGCGTTCGTGAGTAATTCATAGTTTAAAAATTACTTCAGAGATTCCTCAGAAAAACTGATGTCTATCAATCTCAAGCACATCGCCTACGCTGTGGCTGTCGCTGACCTTGGAAGCATTACGCAGGCGAGCACTGCGCTCGCCGTCTCGCAACCGGCGATCAGCGCCGCCATCAAAGGTTTCGAAGAGCGATACGGATACCGGCTGTTCGCGCGCAGTCCCGCTCGAGGGTTGGTGGTCACCTCGTCGGGACGAACCTTTGTCGCCCAGGCACGCCGGCTTCTGGAGGCGCAGCGGGACTTCGATCACTGCGCCCAAGGGATCGGCCAAGAGCTTTCCGGTGAGCTTCACGTGGGCTGCTACTTCATCATCGCGCCGTTCTTGCTCGGGCAAGTCGTCGACCGGCTCTCATCGCGACACCCGAACCTCAAGTTGAACATGCACGAGGGGGACCTGGTACAGGTCGTCCAGGACCTCAAAGGCGGTCATACCGATGCCGCCATAACCTATGACATATACCTCGACGGCGCGGTGGAGTTCGAGCCGTTGTTCGATAGCTCACCGCACGTCATCATCTCCGAGAACGATGGGCTTGCCTCGAAACCGACGCTGTCGTTGAAGGAGCTGGTCGACAAGCCTATGGTGCTTCTCGATCTGCCGGCAACCCAGGACTACTTCCTGAGCTACTTCCATACCCACGGTCTCCGTCCCAACGTCCAGTATCGGCTGAAGAACTTCGAGATGGTCCGCAGCCTCGTCGGCACCGGTGTCGGTTTCTCCTTCGGCTTTCTGCCGCTTCCGATGAGGCGTACCTATCAGGGAAACGTGCTCGTGCGACGTCCCATCGAGGAATCCGTTCCGAGCCCCCGGGTCTGCCTCGCGTATCCGAAGAAAATGCTGGCCACACGGAGCCTCGAGGCGTTCATGGACGCGGCTCGAGTAACTTTGAACGCTAAGCTGCTCAAGCGGTACGAGCGGAAGCGTCCACCCTAGCCCGCATATTGCATTGGAACGGGGATTGCTCGCGGAGCACGGCCATCGTGCGACTGCGTATGCGCAACGCTGACAGTGCGATCCATGTGGAAATGGACGCCAAGTCTTTGAGGCGAAACGTGCCGTGCCGCTTCTCTAAGCCAGCTCCTCTCCGCCCTTTCTGAGTTATCTCAGTTGCCTGCGCGACAAACCCGCTGATTCATTTGTGTTCGGAGAGCAACACCGAGATTGTATATCACGATCCCTACAATCGGCTTCGCGCAAGCCGCGCGCCGTCGACCATGGCTGCAAGTTTGCGCCGGGAAACGTCGATTTCGAGCGGCACCAGTCCGCAGTCCGGCGCTGCCTGGATTTTCTCAGGCGGGTGATGGGCGGCGGCGCCGAGCAACCGCCCCGCCACGTGCTCAGCGCTTTCCACATCATCGAAGCTGAGCGCACCATTGTCGATACAACCATAGAGAACAGTCTTGGATGGACAGAGCTCCAACAACTTCGGATCGAGACCGGACGCCTCGAATTCCAGCGCCAGTTGATCGACACGTGAACGCTCCAGTTCAGCGAGGATCGTCGGGTAGCTATCGACAATGGGGCGTGGCACGCCGGGCATCGGGTAACTGTAGCAAACGTGCACGCAGGTGGACGCGTTAAGGTCACGTACACAAGCGTCCAGTGCGTCGATGCCCCACTCGGCGACTTTATCCGGATACCGGCTGAAGACCGGCTCGTCGAACTGAATCACCGCCGGCCCTAAAGCATCGAGCGCCTTCGCCTCTTCGTTCAGTGCATCGGCGACGGCGAACGCGAACGTCCGTTCATCCTCATAGAACTCATCTGCTGTCGAGTCGACCACGGTCATAGGACCAGGCAGGGTCACCTTCACCGGATGATTGGATTGACTAACGAGAAACTGCAGATCGGCAACCAGGATAGGCTCGCTGCGGCGCACCTCGCCGACACACCGCCCCACTTCAGCAAGCCGGCGCTTGTTGCGTGTCCACTTTTTCGCCAGCACAGAATAGTCGAAACCTTCGAGCCTCGATGTCACATAGGTGACATAGGATGTGCGCCGTTGTTCGCCGTCACTGACAATGTCGATGCCTGCGGAGATTTGATCGTGGATTGCCACCCGTACCGCGTCATCCTGCGCCCGGTGGAGCAATTCGCCTTCAAACATCCACGACGCCCCTTTGCCGTGGACCTGCTTGCCCTCGGCATTGAGTGGCAATTTCTCTTGTAGCCAAGCTGGCTTCGGCAGACTTCCGACCACTGTGGTTTTGAAAGGAGCCGTCTCTTCCTCGGGCATTGCCACGTTCCCTCTCGAATACCGCACAGTGTAAGGATTGTATCACCGATTCTTGTGTAATCGGCACAGTCATCGAGCCCGGGAAAATCGCGTGCGTTCCCGGGCGTGTGTCCGTAGATTCGTAGGCTCGGACCCACATCCCCAGCCCCCGGTCAAATCCCCACCACCGCACCGACCTGTGGCGGCCCTGGATTGGTATCTCGAATGAAAATCATCAACAACCTGATGACGACGGTCCTCAACGTATTGACGGCTGAGGTTCTGACCCTGACGGAGGCCATCGGCCTTGACCGGGATCTTGCGATCGAAGTCACGCGTGGAACGGC
>JAPULJ010000654.1 GCA_027295145.1 Alphaproteobacteria bacterium
CTGTCGCGATGACGATCAGCCGCACGATCGTCAGCAGCTTGAGCGAAGCCCGTTCCTCGGCCGTGAAGGCGCGCTTGAGGCGCGCGGCGCGCCGCGCCTCGGTATTATTCGCCTCCATCGACGCCCATCCTTTACAAAGAACCGCGATACCCCGGCTTCATCCAGGAATTTCTAAATGTCTCACCCCTGAAGCCGGCGTTGATATCACAATAGGTGATCCTGTCCGTTCCAGCTACGCGGCCATGTTCATTCGTTCTTCCACCCTTGTAATCTCGCGGTATTATCCGTGCACGTGCAAGTGCTTCTGTTCCTGCCCAAATCGTTGTTATCCCGTTGTGCCAAAATTTCAAGGATCCGACTTCATGAGCGACTCTATCAAAACGGAGCAGCACGATAGCGTGCTCCTCGTCACCATCGACGCAGCGGACAAGATGAATGCCCTCGACTTTGCTGCGAATGACCAGTTGATCGAAGTCTGGCGGGAGTTTGAAGCTGACGATGCGCAGAGAATTGCGGTAATCACTGGCGCCGGCAACAAGGCGTTTTGTTCGGGCGCCGATCTCAAGACCTACACCATGGCCTACGCGCAGCGCTCCGCTGGACAGTTTCGATCGCAATACACGAACGGTCTCGGCATTGGCGGCATCACGCGCGGCATGGAAATCTATAAGCCGATAATCGCGGCGATAAACGGCTTTGCGGTGTCTGGTGGTCTCGAGATCGCACTCGCCGCAGACATCCGAATGTGCTCGCCAAATGCTGAGTTCGGCCATCAGGACGTGCGCTGGGGATTTCATCCCTGTGACGGCGGTTGCGTCAGGCTTCCTCTCATCGTGGGGCTTGGAAATGCAATGGAGATGATCTTGTCGGGAGATCGCATTGATGCGGAGCACGCGTTGCGCATCGGTCTCGTCAATCGAATCGTACCGCAGGATAATCTTCTCGAAGAGGCTATGTCTTATGCGGCGCGACTTGCGCAAAGGGCGCCGCTTGGACAACGGTATGCAAAGGAAGTCATGCTGCGTGCGGTCGGTATGCGGCTTGATGATTCCTTGCGGCTTGAATCGCGGTCATTTTACGATATCTCCAGCACCAAGGATCTTGCGGAAGGAACGGCGGCATTTCGCGAGAAACGCCCACCGCGTTTCTCCGGCTCATGATGCTATCTTGACATGCGCCGCGCTTCGTTGTGACTTCGCGCGGTCGCTAGCCGCCCACCAACAAATTGAAGCTTCCACTATGGCCGAAAACGGGTCCATGCACCCCTACCGCACGCATACTTGCGGGGAACTCCGCCACGAGCATACCGGTACACAAGTCCGGCTGTCGGGCTGGATCCATACCAAGCGCGACCACGGCAACCTCCTGTTCCTCGATCTGCGCGATCATTACGGGCTTACCCAGTGCGTCATCGATGTTGGCAGCGATCTGTTCGAGGCGGTGGAGCACGCGCGGGTTGAGAGCGTCGTTACCATCACCGGTGGGGTCGTCGAGCGAAGCGCGGAAACCGTCAACGACAAGCTGCCGACCGGCAAGGTCGAGGTACGCATCGACGCCTTCGAGGTCGAGGGCGCGGCCGAAATCCTGCCCCTGCAGGTGGCCTCCGAGGCCGACGCCGGCGAGGAAACGCGCCTGCGCTACCGCTTTCTCGACCTCCGACGCGAGACCATGCAGCGCAATATCCTGCTGCGCTCGAAGGTCATCTCCTCGATCCGCGCGCGGATGATCGAGCAGGGCTTCCACGAGTTCCAAACGCCGATCCTCACCGCCAGCTCGCCCGAGGGCGCGCGCGACTATCTGGTGCCCTCGCGCATCCATCCAGGTGCCTTCTACGCGCTGCCTCAGGCGCCGCAAATGTTCAAGCAGTTGCTGATGATCGCCGGCTTCGACAAATACTTTCAGATCGCGCCTTGTTTCCGCGACGAGGACGCGCGCGCCGACCGAAGTCCCGGTGAGTTCTACCAACTCGATTTCGAGATGTCGTTCGTCACCCAGGACGATGTGTTCGCCGCGATCGAGCCGGTGATGGCCGGCTTGTTCGAGGAGTTCGCCGACGGAAAAAGAGTGACCAAGCCGCCATTCCCCCGCATCCCCTATGCCGAGACGATGCTGAAATACGGCTCCGACAAGCCCGATCTGCGCAACCCCATCGAGATCACCGATACCACCGAAATCTGGCGCGGCACCGATTTCAAGATCTTCGCCGGACCTATCGGAAAGGGCGCCGTCGTGCGGGCGATCCCGGCACTCGGCGCCGCCGGTAAGCCGCGCAGCTTCTTCGACAAGCTCAACGCCTGGGCCCGCGAGGAGGGCATGGGCGGTCTCGGTTACATCATTTTCGACGGCGGAGAGGGCAAGGGGCCGATCGCCAAGTTCCTCGATGCCGAGCGCACGCAGGCCCTGAAGAAGGCAACCGGCGTCGGGGACGGGGATGCGGTCTTCTTCGTATGTCAAGAAAAGGGGGCGGCGGAGCGATTCGCCGGAGCGGCGCGCGAACGTCTATGTGACGAGCTTGAATCGCGAAAGCAAGGGGTCTTCGAGTTTTGCTGGATCGTCGACTATCCGCTCTACGAGCGCGACGAGCAAACCAGAGAAATCGGGTTCAGCCACAACCCGTTTTCGATGCCGCGCGGCGGCCTTGCTTCGCTCGAAAACGAAGACCCGCTCGATATCCTGGCCCTGCAATACGACATCGTCTGCAACGGTATCGAGCTGTCGTCGGGGGCTATTCGGAACCACCGCCCCGAGATCATGTACAAAGCCTTCGAGATCGCCGGCTATTCGCGCGAAGAGTTGGAAAAGCGCTTCTCGGGGCTGTTGAACGCGCTGAAGTTCGGCGCGCCACCGCACGGCGGTTCGGCCCCCGGCATCGACCGCATGGTCATGCTGCTGGCCGACGAGCCCAATATCCGCGAGGTCATCGCTTTCCCGATGAACCAGCAAGCCGAGGATCTGATGATGGGCGCGCCAGCCTCCGTCGAGCCGGCCCGACTGAAGGAGTTGCACATCCGCACCGAATTGCCGCCGGAGGACAAGAAGTAAGACCAGGCGCGGTAACTGATGTTTAATAAAACGTTAACAAAGTTCTTGCACTCTGATTCCAATAGTGATTCCTATAGAGACTGTCTAGAGGATCCAGGCTGCGGAGGTCACGTGAGAATTATTGTCTTACCGGCGCTGCTTTTCTTGTTGGATGGCTGCGCCGCACTTGCCATACCTCCCGCCTTGACCGCCGCATCTTACGCCACCGACGGCGTAAGCTATCTCGCTACTGACAAGACCATCACCGATCACATGCTCTCCGATGCGCTCGGGCAGAATTGCGCGGTGTGGCGAATCTTGCGCGGCAGGAGCATCTGCAAGGACTTCACGCCGGAGGAGGTTGCGGCGCGCGCCAAAGCCCGCCGTGAAACCAGGCACGATGAAGAGCGCGCACAGGTCGCCCAGGTCGAGGGGCCCTATTCCCCATCCGGCACCATTGAAGGCACGGCGATCGCCCTAGCCCCGAAGAAAGAATCGAAACCTTCGGTTGGCGCAGGAAGAACAAAGGTAACGGCTGAGGGACTGCCAGCTATTGCGCCGGCCGCTGGCGGCTCCGGGACCAGTCTCCGCACCAAGCCGCGGACGATATCGGGCATCCTCACCAGGACCCTAAAAGCCAAACCCGCGCCGAAAACTGTTCGAACGACTTCGGTCGGGCGATCTTCAATATCCTCCCGGCGGGCTCGCTCGGCTCCGTTAGGTCCGCGCCGCTTTATCGTCTTCGGTAGTTTCCGCAACAAGCGCGCAGCGGCCCGGCTTGCGCGCCGGCATCAGATCCTCGACCCCTTTGTCGTGCCGGCCCGTGTGCGCGGCACCACGTACTACCGGGTGGTGGCCCAGCCCGAGGGTCGCGCCAGCATCGCCTTAGCCTTCCGCAGTCTCAAGCGCGCCGGGGTCAGGGACGCCTATGCGATCAGCGCCTGCCGCGGCGGCCGGGTGAATGCACGTTGCCTGCGACAGGTTCCCCGCCGCGACAGGGTGCCCACGAAGTCGCTAGAGGATATGCTGATGCCAAAAAATTCGGCGCTTCCAGGCCCGGCCGCGCCGGTGGCTGACGGTTAGTACCAAGGGACGCCGTTAAAGACGTAGGAACGGCTTAGCAAGATTTTCGGCTGGGTGCAGCGCCGTGGCGATGGGTAGTATCGAAAAGCGTGCGCATCGCCGTCCGAATGCCTCGGTAACCCGGCGTTCTGGTCGCCTAGGAAATCTCTATGGGTTATTATCGGTATTCCTTGGTACAGTCCGCCGCATTCCTGCCTAACTCGCGGTTTGATATACCGGTAAGGAGACACGCGCGAAAATCCGACCGTGCTTGCAGACAATCCATTAGGAGTTTATTCCCGCCGATGATGATATTTCGCCGACTGGCCATCGCGGCATTCGCAGGCGCGGTGCTTGCCGCCACAGCGCTGCCGGCGCTCGCCGCCGCTGTCGAGACCGCGGCCCACCGTGCCGCTTATCGCTTCAAACTCAAATCCTCGCGTAGCGACAGCAGGGTCGTCGATATCAAGGGCGGCATGACCTATGAGATCGTCGATACCTGCGATGGCTGGACTGTCAACCAGACGATCGTCCTGCACATGTTCAATCAGCGCAACCGCGTGGTCCGCTCGGTGACCAGCTATTCGAGTTGGGAATCGAAGGATGGCAAGCGTTTTCGCTTCAACTCGCGAACCACCCGCAATGGCCGTGTCAGCGAGCGTTACCGCGGAACTGCGACGCTCAAGGGTGATGGTAGCGGCGGCGTTGCAGATTTCACGCTGCCCAAAAAGATGCGCATCATATTACCGCCGAATTCGATCTTCCCGACCGCTCATTCCGAGCTCGTCATGAGCAAAGCCAAAGCCGGGGGACCGTTCGTCTGGCGTGTCCTTTTCGACGGCACGACGAACGAGGGCCCCTACGGTGTCAGCGCCGTGATCGGCAAGCCCAGGACTGCCAAGACTCCCGAGCAGCGCAAAGCTCAACGCCTGCTTGGCGAGCTGGGGAAAGAAAAATTCTGGCCGGTCAAGCTAGCATTCTTTCCCAATGCCAGCCGCTCGCCCGAACCCGAATACGAACTTGCAGTCGGCATGCATCCCAACAGCGTTGCCCGCTGGCTGGTTATGGATTACGGCTCATTTGTCATCGACGCCAAACTGGCAAAGATCGAGACGTTGCCCAAGGCTAGTTGCTGAATTTTTGGATTCTTGGAGACGCCGAGCGGTCGCGCCCGCGACCTTAGCTGGCTCGCATACTCTCGGTCGCGCTCCGGAGCTTGTCGAAGGGCGCGATTGCCAATAGGCAGGCGCCGGCTTCTTGGTATGTCCCGTTTGAATACGATTGGTGATCGCCGGCTGCTTGCCTAGCTGGATCAAACATCCGATTTTCGCATCGTAGGCGCGCTCAAATTGGGGCGCGGGCATCACCAATACCTATCAGGGGCAAACATGACATCGCAGGTTAAGCTCGCCTATCCGAACCATCGTCGATCATTTGAATGCCAATCACTCCGCACTCGCCAGCAAACTGGTGGTCGGTGTGCGGCGCTTGAGCGAATTCAAGACCGATGGCGGTGGCAACGCACCCAACCGAAAGACAACCACTGCGACCTATAATAGTCGCTGCGCCTACCCCGTCTTTCGGATGGTGATCCGCCCCGATGGCAAGGTCAGCCTGTGCTGCAACGACGCGCTGGGGCAGGAGACGTTGGGCGATGTCGATGCCAGCTCGATCCGCGAGGTGTGGAGCAGCAAGGAGTATCAAAAGGTAAGGCGGAACATGATCGAAGGTTGCGGCGGGATCGATCTTTGCGCGGCTTGCGACAATCTCTCCTGGGCCAAACCCAAGCGCTTCGCCAAGGCCGTCGAAGACGCCAGCTTTACGGCTTAGCGCGGTGCTTTGTTGCTGGCTTCGATTTCAATCCGCGCCCTTTACCGATCGCGTCTTCGCCGAGCCGGGCGCGAATCTCATCGATGGTGCGCTCGATCTTGGCCCGATGCGCGGCATCCGGGTCGAGTAGATCCAGCGGATCGGCCATGTCAGCATTGCCCAGCCGGCTGACGCCGATCCCGATCAGACGAAAGGCCGTCCCGTCGATCTCGCGGGCCAGCAGGGTTTCGCCGGATCGGTAGAGGGTTTCCGCCAATTGAGTGGGAGCGTCGAGCGTTGTCGCCCGTGTACGCGAGGCAAACCCCGCCGTTTTGAGCTTCAGCGTTATCGTTAGCCCGGCTAGGTCCTTCGATTTCAGACGTCTCGAGACTTTCTCACAGAGCGGCCACAACCGGGCCTTCAAGGCATCGAATTCGGCAAGATCGCTGTTGAACGTGGTTTCCGCAGAGATGCTTTTGGCGGCGCCGTGGGGATTGACTTGGCGATTGTCCTCGCCCCGGCAAAAATGCGCTAGGCGCTTGCCGATAGCGCCGTAGCGGGCCGTTAGGGCTACCTCGTCGAGCGCGCGCAGCTGGCCAATCGTCCTGATACCGTCACCGGTCAGGCGGCGCTGCAGGGCCTTTCCGACGCCCCAGATCAGGCCCACCGGCTGATCTTCCAGAAAGCTCTGGGCCTCGGCCCGGCCGATCACGGCAAAGCCACGCGGCTTGTCGAGGTCGGAGGCAATTTTGGCCAGCGACTTGTTGTAGCTGAGACCGACCGAGGCGGTGATCCCCAGCGTTTCCTCGATACCCCGAATAAGGCGGACTAGTGTGCGCGCCGGGCTGGCGCCGTGGAGCCGTTCGGTGCCGGAGAGATCGAGGAACGCTTCGTCGATCGACAAAGGCTCGACCAGGGGCGTGGTTTCCAGCATCAATGCGCGAACCTCGCGGCCGACGGCGCCATATTTCCGCATATCAGGCCTGATGACAATTGCATCGGGGCAGGCTTTGAGTGCCTTGAACATCGGCATCGCCGAGTGCACGCCGTAGGTCCGCGAGACGTAGCAGGCGGCCGAGACAACGCCGCGCTTGCCTCCGCCGACGATCACCGGCTTGTCGGCCAGACTCGGATCGTCGCGCTTCTCGATGGTTGCGTAAAACGCATCGCAATCGATATGGGCGATCGCCAGCGCGTCCAGTTCGGGGTGGGCGAGCAGACGCCGGCTCCCACATTCAGGACAACGCGACACCAGCGCATCTCTCGTGAGCGGTCGTGTGCAATCGCGGCAGATCGTGCTCATGATCTCCTACTCTTGGCTGCCAACTTATGGCCGCGCATTCTCCGGCCACAGCCACGCCGCGCCGCGAACCCCGCTGGCGTCGCCAAATTTTGCCAATACCAGTTTGGTGTCGATGCGGTCGGAAAAAACGTATCCACCCCATAAGGATGGCACCGTCTCGCACAATGCCGGCAGCATCGAAAGCCCGCCGCCCAGGACGATGATGTGGGGATCAAGAATATTGACGATTCCGGCGAGTGCCCGGGCGAGCCGGTCGCGGTAGCGGGCAAGCGCATCAAGCGCGTTCTGCTCGCCTGCGGCGGCGCGGCGGGCGATGTCGCCAGGATCGGTTTGTCCGCTGGCTGTCGCCGCATAATCTCCGACCAGGCCGGGTCCGGATAGGAAAGTTTCGATGCATCCGCACTGCCCGCAATAGCAGGGCGGGCCCGGCCGTTCGTCATCGGTGGGCCAGGGCAGGGAGTTGTGTCCCCATTCGCCGGCGATCGCGTTGGGCCCGGCGAGCAGGCGGCCTTGGATAACAATCCCTCCACCGACCCCTGTTCCCAGGATAACGCCGAATACGCTGGAAGCCCCGTCGCCGGCGCCGTCGGTGGCTTCGGACAAGGCAAAACAGTCAGCATCGTTGGCGATCCTGACCTTGCGGCCGAGTGCCTTGTTTAGATCGCGCTCGAAGGATTTTCCGATGAGCCAGGTAGAGTTTGCATTTTTGACATACCCGCTCGCCGGTGAAAGGGTTCCCGGCATACCGAGGCCGACGGTGGCCCTGGTGCCGAGATCCTTTTCGATCGCCGCGACCAGATCGGAGATCGCGGCGAGCGTCCCACCGTAGTCGCCGCGCGGCGTGGCGAGGCGTCGGCTGGCCAACACCTCACCATCGCTTCCAAGGGCGATCGCCTCGATCTTCGTGCCGCCGAGATCAACCCCGATGCGTATAGCGCCCATGCGTGCGACCCCACTCCCAAAGCACGCGAATAGACCGGCAATCCGGTGCTTTGCTCAAACGATCCAGCACTTCTTAAACAAATTTTAACTTTATACGCTGTATCGAAGGGGGTTGCTCGGGGAATAAGACGACCGCGGCTACCAATGGCCTCGGAAAATCTACTAAGGGAGCGCCACGTGTCTGAGGGACCGACGCTTGCCGTTGGCGACGACGATACCGTTCAGCGGGCGGAAACCAAGACCGTCCTCATCGTCGAAGACAACGAGCTAAACATGAAACTATTCCACGATCTTCTCGAGGCGCACGGTTACGAAACCCTGCAGACCCGGGACGGGATCGATGCGTTGAAACTCGCCCGAGAACACAAGCCCGACTTGATCCTGATGGATATCCAGCTGCCCGAGGTCTCTGGGCTGGAGGTCGCCAAATGGATTAAGGAGGACGACGAGCTGAAATCAATCCCCATCGTCGCCGTGACCGCGTTTGCCATGAAGGGGGATGAGGAGAATATCAAACAGGGCGGTTGCGAGGCCTACATCGCCAAACCGATTTCCGTCGCCCGGTTTCTGGAGACCGTCGAACACTTCCTCAGCTAATACCAAGCTGCGCTGATAATGGCCCACAGAGACGGTTTCCCGAGGTTTTATGTTAGGAGCGTGTGCTGTGGCGATGCCGGGCATCTCAAATGGTGCGCGATGCTGTCCGAAATCCTTGGTAAGACGCAGTTGCGGTCTATTTCCGAGGGTCTTTATAAACGCAGCTTGATATAACACGGCCGAAAATGACCGCCCGAATTCTCGTTGTCGACGACTTGGAGCCCAACACGCGCCTGCTCGAAGCCAAACTCACCAACGAATATTTCGACGTACTGACCGCCGATAGCGGTGAAGAGGCGCTCAAGCTCATCCGGGAAGAAAGCCCCGACATCGTCTTGCTTGATGTGATGATGCCGGGGCTCAACGGGTTCGAGGTCTGCCGACGCATCAAGGCGGATCCGGCCAGCGTGCATATCCCGGTGGTCATGGTCACGGCGCTGAACGAGACCGCCGACCGGGTTCGTGGCCTGGAAGCCGGTGCCGACGATTTTCTCACCAAGCCGATTGACGATATCGCCCTGATGGCCCGGGTGAAATCGCTAGTGCGGCTGAAAATGATGCTCGATGAGCTGCGCCTTCGCGAGATCACCAGCGAGCAATTGGGAACACTTCCCGGTCTGAGCGGCGTCGGCGCCGACGCGGTCGAATCCGTCCGGGTCGCAGTCATCGACGACGATCCGTTCAGCGCCGAGAACCTGTGTACAGTAATCCGGGAAGCCGGCTACGATTGTATGCAAATCGACGACCGGCAGAAGGCGCTCAAAGCGGCCAAAGCAGGCGAGGTCGATTTCATAACCATCAGCCTCAATCTCAGCAGCGGTGATCCGCTGCGTCTGTGCTCGCTCTTACGTTCTTCAGAGCAAACGCGCCAATTGCCCATACTTCTGGTGATTGGCGACGGCGAATCCGAGCGGCTGGCCAAGGGGCTCGAGCTCGGCGCCAACGATTATATCGTCCGTCCCGTCGATCGCCACGAGCTGATCGCCCGCATGCGGACCCAGATACGCCGCTTCCGCTACGAGGAGCGCCTCAGGCTCAGCTACCGCCACAGCATGGAGATGGCGCTAACCGACGCGCTAACGGGGCTCTACAACCGGCGCTACTTCGACACCCATTTCGAGGCGCAGATCCAGCGCGCGGGTGAAACCGGTAAGCCCTTGGCGTTGCTAATGCTCGACCTCGACTCCTTCAAGGCCGTCAACGATACCTACGGCCACACCGTCGGCGACGAGGTGCTGGCCGAGACCGCTCGGCGATTACAGGAAAATCTCAGGACCGTCGATATGGTGGCCCGCTACGGGGGCGAGGAATTCGCTGTCGTGATGCCCGATGCGAACGTCAAGGAAGCCATCGCCGCAGCAGAGCGCCTGCGCGCTCGAATCGCCGACAAGCCCTTCAAGGTCAGCACCGATCATGACAAAGAGCTTTGGGTGACGATAAGCGCCGGATTGGCCATTGCCAGTCACGATCCCGACGTGACCGACCTCATCAAGCGCGCCGACTACGCCCTCTATGCGGCCAAGCGGGCGGGCCGCAACCAGGTCCATCAGTTCCCCGAGGATGCTGACTTCAAAAGCACGGTAAGCGCTGCCTGAACGCCCACCCTTAGGGGCAGACGAGCAACCTTACTTCACCATGCGGACAGCAGAACGGCCGCTTCTGCGAGCGGCCGCCGATGCCCTAGCCGCTGATGCTCGATCTAGTTTTTCAGCTTGGTTTCCTTGAATAGGACATGCTTGCGGGCAACCGGGTCGTATTTCTTGAATTCCAGTTTCTCGGTCGTCTTCTTGGGGTTCCGCTGGGCGGTGTAGAAATAGCCTGTATCGGCGGTACTCTGCATCTTGACGAGGAGATTGTCTTTTTTGGCCATGAGATGGGTCCGTTCGAAAGGATGAAAGTAATTTGTCGCAACTTAGTGCCGGACAGGCACAAGTCAAGATGCTCTAGCGGGTCGCCACAGAGGCGTGGGAGAGCTGCAGACTGAGATTGTAGAGCGTTTCGTCGCTCAAGAGCTGTTTGGCCAGTTTGAGCGCGCGTTCATCGTCGTTGGAGGCGGATTTCGCCGGACACACCTTACGCAGCCAAACCAATCGCTTATGGGTCGGCTTGTTCTGGGTGCGCCATAACTGCAGTGCTTCGACCGTACGGTGGCGGCCGCTGCGCAGCTCATCGACCAGCGCGGCGGCATCGAACTTCGATCCGGCCGTGCAGACCGTTGGCAGAACGCCGAGATTCTGCAAGGTATATCCCGACGGGGCGTGAAAGCGCGACCAGGTCAGGACCAATTCGCCGTCATTGGGAAGCCGGAAGACGCTCTGTACCGTGCCCTTGCCATATGTGTTGGTGCCAATCAACACGGCCCGTTTGAGATCCTGCAGGGCCGCTGCAACGATCTCCGAGGACGACGCCGAGCGGCCGTTGACCAGAACCACGAGGGGCTTGCCGTTGGCGACGTCGCCGGCGCCGGCGTTGTAGCGCTGGAAGCTGCTCGGGTGGCGGCCTTCGGTCGAGACGATCCTCCCGCTGGTCAAGAACAGATCGGAAACCTCGACGGCCTGATCAAGGAGCCCGCCGGGATTGTCGCGCAGATCGAGTATGACACCTTTGAATTTTTCGCCCATATGCCGGCGCGCCCGCAGGATGGCGCGGGCAAGGTCGGTCGACGTGCGCTGGTTGAATCGCGTAATGCGGACGTAGGCGATATTGTCCTCTTCCTTCATGATCACGGTATTGGCGATCACGTGGTCGCGGACGATACGGATAGACAGCGGCTTGCTAACACCTTTGCGGCTGATTGTCAGGCGGACTTGCGAGCCGTTCGCGCCCCGCAGGCGGTTGGCGACCTGGCGCAGGCTCATCCCTGCGATCGCCACGCCATCGACTTCAAGGATCAAATCTTTCGATTTCAACCCCGCCCGCTCGGCCGGGGTTTCGGGGAAGACGATGACGATCTTGGTAACGCCCATTTCTTGACGAATTTGTACGCCGATACCGCCGAAGCCCGAACGCAAAGCGCGGTTTTCGCGCGCCTGCGCTGCTGTCGCGTAGCGCGAATAGCGATCGAGGCGTTCAAGCGCGCCATCGAAGATGACTTTGAACAATTCTTCAGCGCTCGCCGCCTTGAGCTGGGGCGAATAGGCGCGGCTGGCCTCGACGACAGCAGTCGTCAGGCTAGCCCATTTATCGGCACTCTGGGGCGGCGCGACTGCGAATTCGGCGACCTGTTTGCCGTCCTTGAACAGGCGGATTTTGTCTCCAACGCGTTTGACGTTGAAGGCCGGATCGATCGCCGAAATTCCCCTCATGCCACCGAGCGCGACATCCTGCATGGGGACCGATTCGATATAACGGTCGCGGATATACTGGTAGGCGATGCCGAGAACGTGCGAGGAGGAGGCCCCAAAGTTGCGATTGGTGCTGTCGATCGGGCTTGCGCATGCCGAACCGATGAGAACCAGTACTGGTATCAGCAATCGCATGAGGAACCGAATGGTACCGGGATAGCGCATATTAGGGGCTGATATCGGCATGGGCATACATCTAAGCGTCGTATTTCACCGTGCAACAAAAAAGTTCAGACACATGCGCTGGAGGGAATATTGACGCCAGCCCACCACCGACCCGACCATTAACGATAATTGCAGGCCCGTGTAAATCCCGCGACGGAAGCGTTATTCAAGCACAAGCGTGTTACGAAGTTCTTTTCACGGCTGGCAATATGGCCGATGCCCGTCGAATGAGAAAATCATCACGTCCTGCGAGAATTCATCGCCGTTTCGATCCCACACGGCGTTTACCCTTCCTGGCGGTTTTTGGTTTGAGCCGCTTTGCAGTCTTGGCTTTGCCCCGCTTCGCTAGCTGGGCCTTTGGCCGAACTCCAGCGCCGCGCCCGGCACCCGGCTCGCCGCCACCGAGTAACTCGAAAATTAGCCCGCCGGTCACTGCATTGGCCTCGGCGAGCCGTATCTCGACTGCTTCGCCGAGGCTGTAGACCCGGCGCTTGCGCCGACCGACCAGTCGGTGATGCGCCTCGTCGTGGACGTAGAAATCGTCGGGCAGGCTGGAGATCGGCGCCAGGCCGTCGGCCCCTGTTTCGTCGAGGGTGATGAATAGCCCGAAGCGGGTCACGCCGTTGATTACGCCGCTGAATTCGGCGCCCACCCGCTCGGCCAGGAAGGCGGCGGTGAAGCGGTCGTTAGCGTCGCGCTCAGCCACCGCCGCGCGGCGCTCGGTCGAGGAGATATGCTCGGCGATCCCGGCAAGAGCAGGCTGGTCATCGCGGCCGATTCCGTCCTTGCCCAGCCCCAGCGCGCCGATCAGGGCGCGATGGACGATCAGGTCGGCGTAACGCCGGATGGGCGAAGTGAAGTGCGCGTAGCGCGCCAATGCCAAGCCGAAATGTCCAATGTTATCTGGACTATAAAGCGCTTGGCTCTGACTTCGCAGTACCAACTGGTTGACCATGCGTTCGTGCGGCGTGCCGGCCACCTTGGCGAGCAGACGATTGAGGTGAGCCGGTTTGACAACCTGCCCCCGTCCCAAAGCGTAACCCAGGCTCTCAACAAAATCGCGCAATGCTTCGAGCTTTTCGGTATCCGGGCCGTCGTGGATCCGGTAGAGGCCCGGCGCGCGGCGCTTTTTCAAAGTCTCGGCGGCGGCGACGTTGGCGGCGATCATGAATTCTTCGATCAGCTTGTGGGATTCAAGGCGCGGCCGCACGGCGATCCGCGCTACTTTGCCGTCCTCGCCAAGGGTGATCCGCCGCTCAGGCAGGTCTAGCTCGAGGGTTTGGCGCTTGGCGCGGGCCTTGGCGAGTGCCCCGTAGGCGCCGAATAGGGAGCGCAGCACGGTCTTGAGCAGGGGTTTGGTGGTATCGTCCGGCTGGCCCTCGAAGGCGTCCTGGGCTTGGCTATAGGTCAAACGAGCGGCCGAGCGGATCACCCCCCGCTCGAAGCGGTGGCTAAGCACATTGCCGCCACTGTCGATGCGCATGTGACAGGCTAGGCAGCCGCGGTCCTCGCCTGGCCGTAGCGAGCACAGTCCGTTCGACAGCACTTCAGGCAACATCGGCACCACCCGGTCGGGAAAGTAGACCGAATTTCCGCGCTCGCCGGCGGCCCGGTCGAGGGCGCTGCCGGGCCGCACATAGTGGGCAACATCGGCAATGGCGACGGTGATGCGCCAGCCGCCCTTGTTGGCCTTGGTTTCGTCGTGAGCAGCCCACACCGCATCGTCGAAGTCGCGCGCGTCTGCCCCATCGATGGTGACAAGTGGTAGATCGCGCAGATCGACACGCCGATTGAGCGAAACCGGGCGCGCTAACTCGGCCTCGGCGATGGCATCTGCCGGCAGGACGATCGGTATATCGTGGCTGTGCAGCGCGATCAGGCTGATGGCGCCCGGCTCGCCGGCGCCGCCGAGCCGCTCGGAGATTCGCGCTCGGCGCAAGCCAAGCGTGCGCCCAGGCATGACCTCGGCAAGCACCAGATCGCCCGGCCTGGCGCCATTTTGGTCGGCGCTGGAGACCGCCAGCTCGTGGCGGAAACGTCGGTCGGTGGGCTCGATCCGGCCGCCTTCGCGGGACTCCCGGAAGACCCCAAGAACCCGGTCCGGGGCCGCCGAAATGCGCCGGATGACCCGGCCTTCATAGCCTTCCTCGCCCGCTTCGATGCGCGTCAGCATGCGCTCGCCGATCCCGGCGGCCAATCGTCCGCGCCGGTCGGGCACCATGACGATCCGCGGGGCCGGCCCGCGCCCGCGCCACTCGACCGGCCGGGCGATCAACTCGCCGTCCATATCGACTTCGAAGATTTCGAGCACCGCGACCGGCGGCAGGGCATCCTTACCCGCCTGTGTCCCGCTGCCGCGTTCGAACAAGCCCTCATCCGCCTCAAGGTCTCGCAGCATGCGTCGGAGCGCCGCTCGCTGCGAGCCCTTGAGGCGGAAAGCGCGGACGATCTCGCGCTTTCCCTCCGGGCCGGGATTGTCGGCGAGAAACTGCAAAATCTGTTCGCGGGTCGGAAGGGGAGCGGCTTTTTTTTGCTTGGCGGCCAATGTCACTATCTGCTTGTCGGGCGGGGTGCGGATTTGGCCTTTTTTCTACGCGCTGGCGGCCTTTTCTTAGCGGATTTGGCTTTGGCCGGCTTGCTCTTGCCGCGTTTGTTTTTGGCGTCGATCAGAGCGATCGCCTGCTCCAGGGTGACACTCTCCAGGGAAACATCCTTGGGCAGGCTGGCGAAGGTCTTACCGTGGCGGACATAGGGCCCATAGCGACCGGCGCCGGCGCTGATCGCCTTGCCGTCGGGATGCTCGCCGAGGGGGCGGCTGCCGGGCCCGTTGGCGCCGCGTCCACGGCTCGGCTGGGCCAGCAGGTCGACAGCGCGGTTGAGCCCGATGCTCAGCACATCGTCTGCCGTCTCCAGCGACTTGTAGGATTTTTCGTGCTGGACGTAAGGCCCGTAACGGCCGATACCGGCGCGGATCAGCTTGCCGCTTTCGGGGTGGGCGCCAACCTCGCGCGGCAGTGCCAGCAGCTTGAGCGCGGTCGGCAGATCGACTGCGTCGGCCGCCAGCCCCTTGGGTAGAGAGACGCGCTTGGGCTTTTCCTCGTCCTTGGCGGCGCCCAATTGCAAGTAGGGTCCGTAGGGTCCGTTGCGCGCGGAAACCGGTTTGCCGGTTTCGGGATCTTCACCGATCACCACATCCTCGCCGGCGGCCAGGCCTGCGCCGTCCTTGTCGTTGGCGATAGCCAATGGCCTTGTATAGCGGCATTCGGGATAATTCGAGCAGCCGATAAAGGCGCCGAACTTACCGAGCTTGAGGCCGATCCGTCCTTCCTCGCAGGTTGGGCACTTGCGTGGGTCCGTGCCGTCTTCCATCGGCGGGAAGAAATGCGGCCCCAGGACTTCATCGAGAGAGTCGATGACTTGGGTGATCGTCAGATCCTTCGTGCCGTCGATGGCCTGGCTGAAATGGGTCCAGAATTCGCGCAGGACTGCTTTCCATTCGATCGTGCCGTTTGAGATCTCGTCAAGCTGGTTTTCAAGATCGGCGGTGAAGTCGTATTCGACGTAGCGTTTGAAAAAACTCGAAAGAAATGTGGTGACGACCCGCCCGCGATCCTCTGGCACGAAACGCCGGCTGTCGATCTTCACATAGTCGCGGTCCTGCAACACCTGGATGATCGAGGCGTAGGTTGAGGGGCGTCCGATACCCAGCTCCTCGAGGCGCTTAACCAGGCTGGCCTCGGTGAAGCGTGGAGGCGGCTGAGTGAAATGCTGCTCGGGCGTGACGGCGCCGCGGTCCAGCGCCTCGCCGGTTTGCATCGGCGGCAGCAGGCGGTCGCGGTCGTCGGTGGCATTGTTCTCGCTCAAATCGTCCTGGCCTTCACGATAGACGGCAAGGAATCCGTCGAAGGCGATTACCGAGCCATTGGCGCGCAGGGTGGTCCGTGCGTCTTCGGCCGCGATATCGACGATCACCTGATCGAGGCGCGCACTTTCCATCTCGCTGGCCACAGTTCGCTTCCATATCAGCTTGTAAAGGCGGAGTTGGTCTTCGTCGAGATAGTGAGCGATGTCCTTGGGCTGGCGGGCCAGATCGGTCGGTCGGATCGCCTCGTGGGCTTCCTGCGCATTCTTGGCCTTGGTTTTGTAAACCCGAGGGGTATCCGGCACGTAATGGCCGCCGTATTTGCGGGCGATCAGGGTGCGGCAACTCTCGATCGCCTCGCGTGAGAGGACCACCGAATCGGTGCGCATATAGGTGATCAATCCGACCGTCTCGCCGCCGATATTGATGCCTTCGTAAAGCTGCTGGGCCAGCCGCATGGTCCGGCTCGCGGCAAAGCGCAGCTTGCGCGAGGCTTCCTGCTGAAGGGTCGAGGTGGTGAAGGGCGGCTGGGGATTCCGGCGAACCTGTTTCTTTTCGACCTTGGCAATGGCGAAGCGACCGGCTTCTATAGCGGCGACCGCCACCTTGGCCTTGTCCTCGCCACTTATGGAATGCTTTTCGAGCCTTTCGCCATCGAGATGGGTGAGGCGGGCAGTGAATTCTTCGCTGCGCGGGGTCTTGAAGGCAACTTCTACGCTCCAATATTCCTGCGCCTTGAAGATCTCGATTTCAGCTTCGCGCTCGCATATCAAGCGCAAGGCGACCGACTGGACCCGGCCCGCCGATTTGCTGCCGGGCAGTTTGCGCCACAGGACCGGCGAGAGGGTAAAACCGACGAGGTAGTCGAGCGCCCGCCGGGCGAAATAGGCCTCGACCAGTTCAGCGTTGATGTCGCGCGGGTTCTTAAGCGCTTCGAGCACCGCCGATTTGGTGACTTCGTGGAAGACGACGCGTTTGACCTCGACCCGGTCGAGGGCGCCCTTCTCCTGCAGGACCTGCTGGACGTGCCAGGAAATCGCCTCGCCCTCGCGGTCGGGATCGGTGGCGAGGTAAAGATGCTCGGCGCCCTTCAACGCCCTGGCGATCTCGGCCAGGCGCGGGCCAGCCCGCTCGCTGACTTGCCAACTCATGGCAAAATCCTCGTCAGGGCGGACCGAGCCATCCTTGGCCGGCAGGTCGCGGACATGGCCGATGCTCGCCAGCACGGTATAACCGCTGCCGAGATATTTGTTGATGGTCTTGGCCTTGGCAGGCGATTCGACGACGACGACGTCCATAGGGTCCGATGATCCCGCGCGAGTGTTGGCGCGGCAGTCATAAGTCCGCGCTGGTTAGTCAATCATTAACGACACCTGTCCGCCGGGATGACGTTCGATCCTGCCCGCGAGTTCGAGTTCGAGCAGGACCACGGCGACCAAAGCGGCAGACACTTGGCATTCGCGGATCAGTTCGTCAACCGGGATCGGCGAGGGAGACAGCGATTGGACGATCTTTTGTCGCCCCTGTTGCAAAGCCTCCTCACCCGGCAGGCTCGGCGGTTCTCCGCGGAATCGGGGCTCTTCCGGTTCCTTGAGCGGCCTGCGCATCTGATCGGCCAGGGCATCGACGATATCTTTTGCCGATTCGGTCAGGGTGGCGCCCTGGCGGATCAGGTTGTTGGCGCCTCGCGCGCGCGGATCGAGCGGCGAGCCGGGAACTGCGAAGACCTCGCGTCCCTGTTCGAGCGCCATACGAGCGGTAATCAGAGAGCCCGAGCGCGGCGCCGCCTCGACGATGACAACACCCAGCGACAAGCCGGAAATGATCCGGTTGCGGCGCGGGAAATGTCGGGCCACCGGTGCTACGCCGACGGGCGATTCGGCGAGCAGCACGCCACGATCGGCGATTTCTTCCTGCAGGGGCGTATTTTCCTTGGGGTAGCTGATGTCGATCCCGCCGGCGACAACACCAACGGTTCCCCCGGCAAGTGCGGCCTTGTGGGCACTGGCGTCGATGCCTCGCGCCAGGCCCGATACGACGACGAACCCGGCTTGACCCAACTCGTCGGCCAGTTTCGCCGCCAGGCGTTTGCCATTGCCCGAGGCGTTTCGTGCGCCGACGACTGCGATCATGGGCTTCGCCAAAAGGTGGACATTGCCCTTTAGCGCGATCATCGGCGGCGCGTCGTCGATCGCCGCCAGCGCCCTCGGATAGTCGGGTTCCCCGTGGGCAACCAATGTCGCCGCGGCTTTCTCGATCGCCGCGAATTCGCGTTCGGCAGCGGATTTGGGGCACAGCTTGATCGCCCGCTTGCCGCCGCGCCGGGCCAGTTCAGGCAGCGCGTCGAGAGCCGCGCCGGCGGAACCGTAATAGCGCAGAAGATGGAAGAATGTGATCGGCCCAACATTCTCGCTGCGAATCAAGCGCAGCCAGTCTATTCGCTCGGTTTGGTTGAGAATCTGTTCATGACGCCACATCGCGGAGTGTAGTTGACCCGGTGACGGATGGGCCGTCAAGCCCCGACT
>JAPULJ010000655.1 GCA_027295145.1 Alphaproteobacteria bacterium
GCCGCGCCCCGCCCCGTGTTGCCGGCGATGGCGCCCACGGCGGTGCCCAGCAGCGCGCCTCGTGCCCCGCCTCTGACCGCACCGCCTCGTGTCGCAGGCGAGGACCTCGTGGCGGTCGGGGTCGCCATGGGGTCGAAGCCCGTCCGCTCCCGGGCAATCCTCATACACTGGAATTCGTCCTGGTCCTGTTGGTTCTGACTCTGACCTTCATTCGGAAACACAAAGAACTCTTGCGCCTTGGCTAGTGGTGCCAGAGCAAAGAAAATAATCAGAGCGATAAAGATGCGCATAGCCTTACTCCTATCCGGAGACGAGATTCCCCGAGGGTATCTTCTCTCACTGGGCGGAACGCTAGCACTATCGGATGTCGAATACGATGCGTTATCTCGGTGCAAATTTCAATGCATCCCCAAAACCGGTTAGGCCGCAAGGCACCCAGCCATCGACGGGCGGTAGGGCGACCCCAGCCGCCTTCGCCAAACACCTGACCACCGCAACCGACCGCCATGCTGCGTATCAACAGAAAGGACTCTGGCGACAAATGGATGAAAGTTCAGGGGCAGGTCAGCTCTATCCCATTAGTTTGCTGCGATTTCCGAGTCGCAAAGTGTGCTCACTTTGCTTGAAATCGCTCTATTTGCGAAAATGATCTTTCAACCGGGTGATCCCCACTTCGCTCCACCCCTCTGGTTCCGTCACCTCCAGCCAGGCATCAATATAGTTCTCGGCTGAATAGGTATGCCCGAATCCGGACTTCTCGGAGTCCGCGGTCAGCATGTCAAAACCCACTTGAAGAAACGTCACCATCGGATACCAGTCCAGATAGGGCGAGACATCCGGCCCGCGCTCTCCTCGCAGCCAGTCCGGTTTGTGAAGAGCAAGGTCGTTCGAGAAGAATGTGATCGGGTCGCTGGCATATTGAATATAGACAATTCGCAACGGCCCCCATGTGGCGCCTTCGATGTCCAGCGAGTTCTCCTGCGCCGTGAAACGGATCATCGAACTGTTGGCCACGACCGGAAGCCAGGCCGGGCTGTCCGGGTCGCGGTTCCGAGTCACGTCTCTTCTGATCCTGTTGGTGAAAGGCGGGCCGCTCCAGACAGCGCCATGGATCAGATCGCCAAGGATCACGAATAGCTCTGTCGACTCCTCCGAACCGGACGACCCCAGGCTCAGACCCTGCAGATAGAATCTCGGCCGGCTTTCCACCGGCAACGTCGTCCAGTAGCCGTAGACCGCCTCGAACAGCGCGCGGGCTGTATCCTGCGCATAGTCAGGCTCGAAAACCAGGGAAAACGGGCTGGGAAGATAGGAATATTGCACTGCGACGATCGCCGAGTCGCCGCCATGCAGAAATTCGATCGTGTCTACCGCCGCCGAATCCATCCAGCCCGTTCCGGTCGGTGTGGCTACGATCAGGACGGACCGGTCAAAACCCCCAACCCTTTTCAGTTCGGAGAGAGCCAGTTGCGCCCTTTCTTCCGGGGTTTCGCCTGCGCCCAGACCCGCATAGACCCGGATCGGGGCGACAGAAGGCTTCTGGGTGACCTCCGAAATCTCGTCCTTTGTAGGTCCCAAAACCAGAAAGTGCCTGCCCTGTCGTCCGATCTGATCCCAGGAAATCAAGGAATCGGGTCCGCCGGTCGAATAGGTGCCCGACGGCGGAACCAGGTCATCTTCAACCAATTGATCCAGTTGCAATGCAGCGGAATCCGCGAGCTGCAACCCCCAGTGCCCCAGCGTGCCGTTAAAGACCGTCACGATCACAAAGGCAGTTGCCGCGACGCTAACAACAACAGAAATCCTGTAAGGAACCAACCGCACCAGACGGCGATGAACAATACTCACGCACAGGCCAAACCCCCGTGCAAGAACCAACATGAACAGTGCAACCGGTACGGCGATCAGCACAATCCGAAATTGATATCCGTCGGTTATCGGCTCGACGCCCATCAAATCGCGCACGGAATTCTGCCAAACCTCGACGCGCAAAAGAACTATCAGCGCCAAGAGGAACACACCGATCAGCAGAACATCCTTGGCCCGCCGTGTATACCTGTAGCGCGGTTCCGGGAGTTCCAGAAATCGCCAGAGATAAACCCCGGCAACCCCAACGCCATATCCGGCGGCCAGAGCGATCCCTGAGAGCAGGCCTTGAAGGTGAAAGGCTCGCGGCACCAGAGATGGCGTGATGGAGGCCGAGAAAAACAGCAGCGCGAGGACAAATCCGCAATAGGAAAATCGGGCTCCCAATGCGTCCCTGACTTTGGTGGCCCGCACTTCGATGCTGCGGGCAATGTGGCCTTTGGAGTGATGCGACATGGCTGAAATCTTACTAAGAGCCTGAACCAAAAGTCTACCAATGAAAACAATGGCTTAAAATGCGGCTCAACTCTCCATTTTATTGCCGACCACCGAGAACCTCGTCTTCATGGCGGAAAGGTTTTGTTATTCCCAAAAATACGCATGGCAACCCATTGAAATATAACGGTGACTTTTAAATCAGGCTCTAAGGCCCATCGAACCACTCAACACTAAAAGCCATGCGATTGAAGAAACACCTGAATGCACGGAAGAATTTGTAACCGGAGGAGTGGACTCACATCGGCTTGAGCTTTCGCTTTGCCCGTTCTTGTCGAAATGGCGTGAGCGTTCCGCTATCGAAGACTACGAGCGGATGTCGTCGCCGCCGAAAATGGTGTCGGCCTGATCGCCGACGATCCACCGCATGACCGGGTCGAGACTAGCGAAGGTATCGGCGGAAGACCGACCTGACTCCGAGCTGCTGCGAATACGTACTTCTGACCCAATGTGTGCATTGCGGATTTTTCCGTTTGGATTGAAATCGCATCCTCAGTCAATTCTGCTCGGGTCTCGAATCCACCCGAAAACAGACATTGGCTAGGCGATCACCGATCAGCGGTTATCGCGCCAACGCGGCTCTACCACCAACGCGTACCTTGCGGCTTTCAATACATAGAGCGACGGGGGGGTGAGGGGTTAGGCTGAAATTCAAACGAAAGCGGCAATGCGCTGGACGACCCAGAAGGCCGCCATTCCGCCGATGGCATACGGAGGCACGGCCCGGGCCCATGCCGGTAGCGGAAGATCGATGCGCCGGGTGATCTGCCGCGCCAATGCGATAGCGACGAACACCGAAGCGATGAAGAGCAGTTGGCCGAT
>JAPULJ010000656.1 GCA_027295145.1 Alphaproteobacteria bacterium
ATCGCCGGAGAGGATCTGCCGCGCCGCCGCATTGTGCTGGGCCTCGTCGGCCGGCGGCGTGCCCGGCGCCCCGCTGGCAAGACGCAGGAAGGGCGCGAGCTCGGCATCCCAATCGGCAACTTGTGCCAGTGCTTGATGATAACTCAGGAGCGTGTGGTAGGGCGTATCGCGCGCGCCGCTGGCCTGGGCGAGATCGAGCACCAGGGGTGCGGGATATCTGCGGATGCCGAAGCTGAAATCCACGCCATCGATGCGTACCGCGACCGCTTCGATGGGTACGCCGGCGTGGGGCGCATCATCGGCCCGCGCCGGCTCGGGAGTTAGAAAGAGAATGAGAACGGGGATGAGGACGAAGAACGCGCGCGCCATGGTGGCCTCCCTGGCAAATGTAGACTGCGGTCCTCTCCCGGTGTTTTCTTGCCCGCTTCGCGGCCCGCGGTCAACGGGCCTGCGCCCCCCGCGCCGATCAACTTTTCGCCATCTTCCACAAGAAAGGGTCTTGCCAGCGTGACGTTGATGGGGTATTAAATCCCAAGATCGAAAGTTGGGCCTTCGGCAACACCCCTGACATTTAGCTCCGCCGCGCCAGCGCCAATCCCAAACCTGCACCGATCAGCAGGCCGCCGGTCACCCGGTTACGCATGCGCGCCCGGGCGCGGCTCGCGAGCCACGGCCTGAGCCGCCCGCCCAAAATCGCGTAGGTCCCGTCGAGCAAGGTCTGCACCACCAGGAAGGTGACGCAGAGAGTCGCGATTTGGGGGCCAGCCGGCAGCAAGGGATCGATGAACTGGGGGAAGAAGGCGGCGTAGAAAAATAGCGTCTTGGGGTTGGTCGCATTCACGATGACACCGGTCCAGTACAGCCGCGCCCGCGACACCTTTGGCCCATCCAAGCTCCCGGCAACGTCGCCGAGCGCGATCGGCGCGGCGCGCCACTGGCGCAACCCCAGATAAACCAGATAGGCAACGCCCAACCAGCGCAGCCACTCGAACCACTCGGCGAGCAGCGCCATGGCCGAGGCCATGCCGAAGCCGACCACGATCAACTGCCCGACCACCGCCGTGCTCACCCCCGCCACCGACACCAGCGCACCGCGCGACCCATGAGCCAGCGCATTCGCCACAATCAACGCCACCGCCGGCCCGGGAATCAAAATCAGTACCGCCGTCGACGCGATGAATGCGAGATAGAGTTCGAGAGACATGGAGGAGTGGGCTCCTTGGGTTTGGAGGTGCGCGCCGGGGCGTTATCAGGGCGTCAGCACCAGGACAGTCGGTCGGCGTGGCAAGGTTTTTAGAGAGATCTCGATCGTCCCGCTTCGTTCGATCCGGATATTGAAGTCTTCGCGCATGCCGGCGAGGAATTCTCTCAGCGACTCGCCGCCGAAGAAATGCATGGGTATGACCAGGCTGGCGCGCAGGTCCTTGAGCACTTCGATCATCGATGGAATCGCCAACGTGTAGCTGCCGTCGACGGCCGCGAAGACGATGTCCAAACGCCCGACCAGCGCAAGTTGCTCGGCGTTCAGCTTGTAGTGGAGATGGCCGAGATGGCCGATGCAAAGCTCCGCGACCTCGAAGATAAAGATCGAGTTGCCATCGGGCTCGAAGGTCTCGCCCCATGACCTGATATCGGTCGGGACGTTGCGGATCTGCACGTCTCCGACCGTGAGATCGTACTCCGCGGGGCCGCCTTTTGGGTTCCAACCCCGGAGCACGAACTCGATTTCGGGATCGGGAAAATCGGTGTAATGGGTTTCATGGGCGTGATTCATGGTCGCGACGCTGGGGGCCGGTCCGCCGCCGGCATAGCCCGCATAGTCGGTTGCGATCACGACGCCGGCCGGCGTCCGCAGCCGAAAGGTCGAATGACCGACGTAGGTAATCTCAACAGAATCGGCGCCCTGAACATTCGAGAACGCGGCCGGGACGATGCCCGGCGCATTCTGGACGTAGGCCAGGCAGTGGTTGGCATAAGCTGAGGTCGGCGCTGACAGGTCCCAAAACGAGATAGTCAACGCGGCGGTCAAAATTAAACGAATCATGGTCACACTATCTGTGTCCTCCGGTGCACCCCAGTGAGAACTTGGCCTCCAGTATGGCACTTCCGCGGTCCCGAAAGAAGCGCGCCGGCCCGGAGCACGGGCCTATCGGGCGCGCCACGCAAAAAATTTTCCATCTTCCAACAACTACCCCCTTCACAGCGTCACGCTGTTGTGCATACATAGGGTCAGGCTTGAAATTAATTTGGCCTGCGGATTTTCCAGCCCTTTCAAGCCATCAAACATTTTCTAAGCAACTGATCTTAAAGACGTACCTCGCGTCACCAAGATCCTGTCCTGCAATTCAGACAGCTACTCCTTAGCGGCGAGTCCACAAGCTGCTACACAGGAGATGCAAGATGGTTGCTACATATTTGGCCCGGCGTAATGGTCGGTATCATTTTCGTATTCGTGTTCCTCAAGACCTTGTGTCGGTCATCAATACCAGGGAGATCCACAGATCGCTTGGTACGACAGATGGCAGAACAGCGAAAACTCTAGCCATGACGTTAAGGGTGAAGCTGGAGAGTGAATTTGCAGGTTTGAGGCAACAAGCAATCCTCAACTCAAGACTTATCAAAACGCTTAGTGGCAAAACTCAACCTAACACCGCTCTCACCCCCTCCATCGTCCATCCAAAAAACATAACCTACCAGGATCCTGATCACGGACCAGATTTGGCGGAGTTGATTGATGCGTTCATCGAGGAAAGAGGGCAGTTATGGGCTCATAGATCTACCCAGGTGCATTCTGGGGCACTCGGGATGTTTCAGGACTTCATCGGTACCAAGGCGATTGGTCTGCTATCCCGCAAGGACTGCAGAGATTTCAAGCTGACGTTAGAGAAGCTTCCGCCTAAATGGCAGACGCGTTTTAAGAGTATGAAAATTCGAGATGTAGCCGCACTTCAATTACCTCCCATCAGCCCTGCAACAGTCAATAGGCTTCTCTCACCGATTTGTACGTTTTTGAATTGGGCGGTTGTTGAAGGTCATATTTCCGCCAACCCTGCTAGTAGATTACGCGCAATCGACAGGGTTAGAGCGGACTCACAACGCGCTGCCTTCCAAGATGTTGACCTGCGGTTCATATTT
>JAPULJ010000657.1 GCA_027295145.1 Alphaproteobacteria bacterium
GCCGCCGCGGGTGAACGAGCTGAAGGTCCGCGCGTTGGCGGAATCCAGCGTCGTGGTGGCAACGTTGATGTTGTAGCCGGCCTCGAGCGCTTCTAAGAAGGTCGGGACCGTCACCGCCTTGGCCCGGGAACAACCGTGGGAATCGGACCAAGCCATGCGGATGAGGTGAAGGTCTTCCTTGCCGACCCGGCGCGTGAGCTCGTCTGCTTCGCGCGCTTGTTCGTCGGTCCACAGACCGTGGCTCTCGATGAAACCTGATTTTTGCGACATCGGCGATTCGCTGCAATTTCCTGCCGGCGCCACCGGGGCCGCCTGGGCAACCCCGGCCCCGCCGGATCGATGGATTTTGGTTCCGTTGCCCAGACAGTAATGGTCGCGCCCCTTGACGGCTAGCCACAAATTTTAGGTGCGACAGCTCGCAAAAGCGATGATTTGCAGATCCTTCTAGTGCCCCTTGCAGTTCGCCATGATTCGTTGCGCCGTGGCATCAAATGCCTCTCTGCTCTTCATTACGGTCGATACAATCATGGCGCCCTCAAGCGCGGATACGATTTCAATCGGCGTCATGAGCGTCTCCGACGACGGGATTCGTCTAAGAATCTCGCTTAGCCATTCCGTATTCAGCTGGAAGAACCCCTGGATGCCGGTATTGATCCGCCCGGGCAGGCTGTTGGCTTCCGCCCCAAGGATGGCGCACAGACAGACAGATTCTCCGACAACCAATGCCTCGTCATACAATGCGATGAACGCCTCAAGGGCGCCGATCGGGCCAACCTCTTCAGTGTCAATCTCATCGAGCCGAGTCTGAAAGCGCTCTGTGTAGCGCTTCACCAACTGCGCGCCCAAATCTTCCTTCTGGGGAAAATGATAATGCACGCTCGAACTCTTCACGCCGACATCACTCGCGAGATCGCGGAAGCTCACGGCATTGAACCCGAGCGCCCGCACACGCTTTTCAGCCGCGCTGAGAATGCGTTCGTGCATGGATGAGGTGTCAGGCATCTTTTCCTCCAGAGCTTTTCAATCTATCGATAGATAGTTCTTGACAATTCCCACGTCAATGGCAATATTGCTGTTTCTATCTACTGATAGATATACACTCAGATGAAAAAAGGAGAGACATTATGGCTAAGCGCGTACTTATGGTTTTGACCTCCCATGACAACATGGGTATCAGCGGAAAAAAGACCGGCAACTGGTTCGATGAGGTTGCTACCCCGTATTACTCGTTCAAGGAACGTGGTTTTGAGGTCGTCATGGCCAGCCCCAAGGGCGGCCTGGCGCCAATTGATCCGTTCAGCCACGACGATGCCTTCACCACCGATAACACCCGCCGTTTCGAGGACGATCCCGCCGCCGAGCGGGCATTGGCCAATACGCTGAAGCTCAGCGAGATCAACACTCGCGACTTTGACGGTGCCTTTTTTCCAGGGGGCTACGGTCAGCTGTGGGACTTGGCAAACGATTCCCTCGCGATCCGGATGATCGAAGAAATGATCGAGGACGAGAAACCGGTGGCGATGGTCTGCCACGCGCCGGCAATTTTGCGGGACGCCAAGAAACCCAATGGCGAGCCCCTGGTGAATGGCAAGGACGTTACGGGCTTCACCGACGCGGAAGATACCGAACTCGACCTCTCGCGCCATCTGCTCTTTTCGCTGGAGCGTGCGCTGACTGGCAACGGCGCAAATTTCAAGCGCTCCAACGCCAACTGGAACCCTTATGTTGTTGAAGACGGCGCGCTGATTACAGGCCAAAATCCGGCATCGGCCGCTCCGATCGCTGAAGTCCTCGCGAACAGGCTCAGCTGATCAAACCGGGTTGACGGAGGCAGGCACGTGTCGGCCTCCGGCAAACCTTCTGCAAAACCACTTCCACGGAAGGCCACGGAAATGGATATCAACGCCGATTTCACCATACGCGCCGTCGTTCACGCTGCCCAAGTTGACTGGGTGGCCTCCCCGATGGCCGGCGTCGACCGCCGCATGCTCGACCGGATCGGCGATGAGGTTGCCAGAGCCACGACCATCGTCCGCTATGCACCCGGCAGCCGGTTTTCTGCACACGTCCACACCGGCGGCGAGGAGTTCCTTGTCCTCGACGGCGTATTTCAGGATGAACACGGGGATTTCCCCAACGGCAGTTACATCCGCAATCCACCGGGCTCCTCGCACACCCCAGGATCGGAGGCCGGCTGCGTCATATTGGTAAAACTCTGGCAGTTCGACCCTGCGGACCGCACCGAGGTGGGGATCGACACCAACAAAATGGTTCCCGTTGCCCAGGCCGACCGTCCGGGCGTGTCGCTCATTCCTCTCTACCATGACTCAGCCGAAGACGTGCGGATCGAGATTTGGTCGCCGGAAGCGGAGGTGTCTGTTCCGGCCCATAAGGGCGTGGAGCTCTTCGTGCTGGAGGGCGGCTTTGCAGAATCGGGCGACGTTTTCGGCAGGCATTCTTGGCTTCGGCTTCCGCCCAACATGCCGCTGGTGGCTAGGGCCGGACCGCAAGGCGCGCGCGTCTGGGCCAAGAGCGATCACCTCGCCGCGCCACGGAGCCTGCCAGCATAGGAACCAGCTACGTCCCGTGTCCGGCCATCGTCCACTTACGATAGTCGCCGGGGCCGCCAGGGCAACCCCGGCCCCGCCGGATCGATGGATTTTGGTTCCGTTGCCCAGACAGTAATGGTCGCGCCCCCGCGCGGCTAGCGCATTTTCCGGGTGCCGGGCCAGGTCTCGACGCCGGGGGCTTTGGTCGCCGGCCCGTGTGGTGATATCATCGATGTCCAAGTTGTCCGAAGGGTTCGGCCACCGAGACCGTCTTCTCGGGCCGGAAACCTGTCAACAGGGAGGAAGAACCATGGCGAAGTTGCGTCACGTATCGATGGCGGTGCCGGATGTAGAATCGGCGGCGCAATTCTAC
>JAPULJ010000658.1 GCA_027295145.1 Alphaproteobacteria bacterium
GCGAATACCAGAACAAGCGCAAGCAGCGTGGCGAGACTGACCAGAAGCATTGCCATGTCGAGCAGGTTCTTAATCCGAAAGACGTCGCGCAGCAGGCCGCCGATGACCATGGAGGGCTTTATGGCCTGCACGGTCGACTTGTTCGCCGTGTAGCGGCCGCGCAGTAAGGCCTCCGACCGCCGGTCGGGCGGCACGGCGAGCACCGCGGTCAGCGGGAAGCGGCCCCGGTCGCCGTGGAAGTGGAAGCTTGCGACGTTCTTCGCCGTGATCTCGGCATAGATGCGCAGCTTCGCGCTCGCCACCACCTTGCCCGCCTCGCGTTTGAGCACGATCGATGGATCCCTGATCTTGGCCAAATCGGCATGGCCGTGGCCGATCCCGTCGATGATCCAAGCGGTCCGGATATCGACGAATACGGCCTGGTCGTCCGGCGAATAGCTGGACGCGAGCACCCCGACGATGCGCAGGCGCAGGGGGTAGTTTCCGGCAATGTTGAAGATGTCGGTGGGCGTGGTCATCAATCGGTCGCCCGCCTTGAGTTTGAGTGCGCGCGCGATGCCCGCACCGATTACTGCCTCACCCAGCAGGCCGAAGCGCCGTCCGTCGTGCAAGGTCAGGCGGCGGAAACGAAAATACTCAAGTGTCGTGCCGATCACCGGAAAGCCCCTTGCACGATGCCGTGCGATAACCGGGATTGCCTCTGCTAAGCCGCTTGCGTCAATCTTCTGCGCCTCGCGATAGGCAATTGGATTGGGCCGGTGGGTGCTGAAATAGAGGTTGTTCATGACCAGATCGAGCGCGCTGCCCTTGGCACCGATCAAGAGCGGCGTGCGGTCGGCACGCACCGAGAGCTGCTTTTCACCTTCGTCTACAAGTTTCTGCAAAACCGAAGGAAGCAGCGTGATCACGACGATCACCGCCGCCAGCGTCAGCGTTTTGATGCGGTGGTAGAGCACGTAGCGCCAGGCTATGTAGAGGCTGTCGATCATGCCGCCTCCGCCCGGTTAAGTTCGCGAAAGTCGATCACCCGATCGAAGCCTTTCAGGATATCGTGATCGTGGGTCACTGCAAGCAGCGTGGCGCCACTTTCGGCTGTAAAGTCAAACAACATGCGCATAATCGATTGCTTCGCTTCCGGTTCGAGATTGCCGGTAGCCTCGTCGGCCAGCAACAGATTCGGCTCGGTCAGGAGCGCGCGGCAGATCGCGACCCGCTGTCGCTCGCCGTGGGAGAGTTGCGTCACCGGCCGGTGCAGCTTGTCGCCGATGCCGACCGCCTCACACAGCTCGCGAGCCCGCGCACGCACCGCGCCGTCGAGTTTCAGCGCGCTCGTGATCCGGCAGGGGTGCAACACGTTGTCGAGCACATTCAGATAGTCGATCAGGCCGAAATCCTGAAACACGAAACCCATCGTCATGATGCGCAGGCGCCGACGCGCGGCGTCGCTGAGCGCGGCGACGTCGGTGCCGTCGACAGTGATGTGCCCGGATTCGGGCGAGAGGATTCCGGAGACGAGATGCAGAAGTGTCGTCTTGCCACAGCCGCTCGGTCCTATGAAGACGACCTTTTCACCGTCAGCGATCGAAAGTTCGTCAATCGTCAGCATGAAGGTCCGGTCAGGGTAGGCAAACCGGAGCCCGCCAATTGCGATCATCGCCGCGCCGCCTGCCGAGTACGATCCATGCGGGTCAGCGACAGGATTTTGAGGCCGGTGATCTTCCACGACCCGTCGACGGCCTCGACGGTGACCATGGCGTCGTAGCGGTTGATGCGTTGGTGCAAATGGCCCCAGTGGTTGACGCTGCCGGCCGCCCTCCAGGCCGCACGGACACGGAACCCCAAATTGCCCGACGGCAGCGGGCCGGACTTGGCGCTGAGGACATTGACCGCCTTGACACGCGCGACCGCACCGCCCGCGCGCTTGACTTCCATCGCCCGCCGCGTCTGCAGGTAGATCTCGGTCAGGAGGTCGCCCGAGGCAGTCAGCGCGAGCTTGTCGTAGACCGCCCTCTCGCCGCGGAACTCGAAGGCCCGGTACATGTTCTTCAAAAGTGCATTTAGTAGACGCTTTGCTTCGGGCTCCGTGATCTTCCGGGCGCCGCCGAAGGGATTGCCCACCTCTACATACATGTTGGAGATGAGCGCCGCCGCGAGACTGAGCGCAATGCCGGCACCCAACAGGTGATAGAAGGTTCGTCTGCCGCGCTTGAAGCGCCTCAATGCCAGGGCGCCAAGAACCAGTGCGAACAGCACGATCACACCGCTCGCCCAGGGCAGCCGGATAAGGGTGAAGGAGCGCGGAACCTTCTGAGGTTCGATGGTCGGCGTAGCCGAATTGGTCAGCACGTTGCGCCAGACTAGTTGGCGATTGTCCCGGTCGATCCTGGTCCGCAACGGCCCGGCCGGATCGATTACGGTCGCCGAGACCCGATCGATGCGCGGCGCAAAGAGCTCCCAGTCGACAGTCACCTTCTTCGGCAAGCCCCGTGTCGGGTAGGCCAGAATCACGCCAATGAAGGTGGTGGCGACCTCGCGCTCGACCGGTTTGGGGTCAAATTGTGGGCCCGCCTGGCCGACCTTCATGAACTGCACCCTGTCGATCACAGGCTTGACCGCCACGCCATCGATCCGGACCGGGTTCCGCGTGAGCAGAAACGCGCCGATCTTATTCTTAAGCGCCGCCTGTTCCTCAACGCCGATGCGCTTGCGGCCGTCGAGGCCGAGTTTCATCCAGTTCTGCAGGTCGCGTAGGCGGACCAGCACCTCGTGGCGCACCTCGAACGGCTCGACGTATAGATAGGTGAAAAGCCCGGCCTTGTGGTGCCGCCGTAGGTTCGTGTGCCGGAATTTCGAGTACCAGGGGTCGTCCCAGTCAAACTTCACCGTGGCCACGCCTGGCAAGTAGCGAAAATCGATTACCGGCACGCTACGGTGATAAAGGATGAAGCCGATTGTGGCTGCGACCACGCCGGCCTTGGTTTTCGGCGGCTCTATGGTTAGGGAATTAGGACGTTTCTTCAGCGGATAGTCGATCTCGACATAGACCACGCGCTTGCTTGTCGTGAGCTTCACCAACCGGCTGCCGCGGATGGCCAGCGAATTGCCGAACAGCGTTGCTCGGTTGATCCGGGGACGGAACTCGATGACGCGCACGCTGCCTTCGATGGGCGCGCCGCCGTCGGGCATCAGCTTAAAGTCTTCAAGGAAGAACCGGCGAAACCGTTCGGCGCGCGTCGCGGCCGGCTGCGGTTGGAGGTTGGCGAACACTCCGACGCTGTTCGGGCCGATCTCAAGAATGACCTTGATGCGGTCGTTGAACACATGGAACTCGGCGACCGTGTCGGACTTTTCCGCGCCGGTCAGATTGATCAGGTCGGCGCGCGCCCCACCTGTTGCGCACATCAAAATCAGCGCAAGCCTGGCCAGCCAACCGATCAGGCTTCCAGGAACTGAGATGCAAATCATCGACATTCAAGCGGCCTCAGGATCGTAAACGCCGGAGGATCGGCAACAGGTTCGCATGGGCGATATAGCGGGCGCTAGCGTCTTGTTGGCCCTGAGGCGCTCAGCGGAAGACCGTTTCGAGATTGCTGATATTTCGTTTCATCACGGCAAGGAAATCGCCGTCCTCGGGTACGTTGCCTGCCGGTTCGAAGACGACGCTGCGGACACCGAGGGCTTCGAGTCGCGCTACGGTTTCGGCCTTGGGCGGTCCCTCCCAGATCATCCAGGCGGCTTGATGCGATTTGCGTAGCGCCGCCAGTTTCGCCCACTGGTCTAGATTCGGAACTTCATTGGGTTCCCATTGAACGCTCTTCAGGTTCAGCCGGTAGCGCCGCGCGAAATACTGATAGACCAGGTGGGAGGCGATCAGCGGCAGATCCGGTTTCCCCGCCGACAACGCCCCCATCCGGAGGTCAAGCGCCCTCAGGTCCGCGCTCAGGCCGGCTAAATTTGTCTCAAAGCTCTGGCGCGCCCTGGGCCACCGCTTGGCGAACGCGTCGGCGATCGCCTTTGCTTGTCGTGCGGCCTGATTGAAATCGAGCCAGGTCGTGAAGGCAACGGCGCCATGGCTGTGCTTCCCCGTCGGCCCGTGGGTATGGGAAACACGCGCAATCGGAATGAAGCTTTTCCGGAACGCCGCCGATGTATCGACGATGCTGCGCCGCGGCACGCTCACCACATCGCGCCATTTCGCATAGCCGGCGCCGTTGACGAGGATGAGATCGGCGTCCTGATAGCCGACAATGACCTTAGGCTCCGGCACCCAGAATGCTGGATCGATACGCTTCGGCGCCGGGAAAACCACCTTGAGCCGGTTGCCCGCGATCCGGCGGGCGAAGTAATGAAGCGGATAGTTGACTGTGTAGACTACCGGCCGCAATTCGGCAGCGCTGTCAACGGAGCTCAGGACGACGCCGATCGCAACAGCCATCAACGCTAGGAATACTCGAACAGCCTCGAATCGTGGGCGGACGACGCGCCGGTATTGGGATAATCCCGGAATCCAGACCGGACGAATCTTGATGACGGGTATTGCATTATTCGAATGATGAGAGACCATGTTGCTCCTCGAAGCCTCCCGCGCCATCGCCGATGGCGGCACGACCGTCGGAAAGTAGTATTGCCTACGAGCTGCAGAGGCGCAAACGGCGGGCCGGGCTCGCTGGAACTTATCCGACGGATCCTGCTGGCGTCGTCCTCGGCGCCAGGCGCATTCCCGCCCGTTCTGATCAAGGTCGAAATCGACGGCAAGCAGTACGACGAGGTGCATGTCGACGGCGGCGTCACGCGCAGACCTATATCTACCCCGGTACGTTCAATATCTGAGCGCTACGCAAGCTGTTGAGCATCAAAACAACTCGCCGAGTTTAGATCATCCGGAACGGCAAGATCGACCATGAATGGAAGAAGTCCACGCTCGGCTTGTTTTCAATCGCCGGCCGCGCGGTCTCGACCCAATCAAGTATCAGGCGAACGGCGATTTTGCGACGCTCTTCCATGGCGTCGTACATCGCCCGCTGCTCGTCCGGTTACCTCTCGTGCGCTGGTGACAATGTCTGCTTTCGAGCGCAAATCGGACCTCGCGGGTCGGCCCCAATTATGTCTGCTTGTAACCGATACTGTTGATAATGTTGGGAGTGGACAGTCGCGCCGCAACTAATGAATCCGGAGGGGTTTGTCACGGGAACTTTGAAATTGGCAAGTACGTGTTGAGCGTGATCACCGGTCAAGCTGCTGTCTACATCACCTTCAACCTGCAGCGCCATCTCATCTCACGCCGCAGGCTGCGCACATTCAGAGCCGAGGCCACCGATCAATGGAACGCCGCGGTGGCTGCGTAACAGGAAATCACGCTCAACACGTACTTGCCAATTTCAAAGTTCCCATGACAACACCCAAAATGTCTGCTTTTGATGCAGTGGACGGCTCCCACCCGCCGGCATCGCAATGTGCCAAAGTTGTGGTTTCGATGAACCACGGGGATATAGGAGCCGCCCATGAACGAAGTTATCACGATAGGCGTTGATCTTGCGAAGAGCG
>JAPULJ010000659.1 GCA_027295145.1 Alphaproteobacteria bacterium
AGGAGGATCGGACGTGTTCAGAATAACAGGACTTGGCACATTTCTGGCGGCGGTTATTCTCGGCTTCGCCGGATTTGGGAGCACCAGCATCATTACCAGTGATGAGGCCGAGGCCCGCGGACGGGGCGGCTATCGCGGGGGCGGGCGTGGGATGGGGCGCCGCACCGCGCGGCGTATGACGCGGCGCGTAATCCGGCGCCACTATCTTTATTACGGCGGAGTGCAGCGCGCCTACGTGACTGGGTTGCCGGTGGGCTGCCCGGCCGTCATATATGCCGACGTGCGGCACTACTACTGCGGGGATGTCTACTACCGACCGTACTACCAGGGGAACACGGTGGTCTACATTATCGTCGAGTAGCCGTGTTCAACTGGCGTCGATGATGTCCAGAAGCCGGGGCGGGCGCCCTATATCGAGGATGCGTCCTTCAACCGTGGCACGCATGTGCTTCACTTCGGCGGGGAATACGATTCCCACCTCCTCGTCCCCAGAGCGTAGAACGGCGACGCTTCCTAAGCGGATACCTTGCCAATCAACCGGCCGCCTCGTCAGCAGCGCCTGTACCGCCGCACCATGTTAGAGCGCTATCCGCTTAATTCGAATCGGCAGCGAGCGATGATCTCCCTCCCCCCTTGAGTGGGAGAGATAGGGTGGGGGGTGCGCGTCAGCGCCTAGGAAAATTTCGGGCTCGCCAACGGGTTGGCGGGGGTCATTCTGCGCGCTTCGCGCGGTCCCCGTCCCCGACCCTCCCCCCTGCGGGGGGAGGGAGTGGGTACGTATACCTTTTCGGATTTTGCTCTAGTGTGCCGATTCTGAAATTTCGTTGCATCAAAAGCTCGACATTCTCACATGTCGGCCCTTGAGCCTGGGTGAGTGTACCTGCATATGGAAATCCAAGAACGAAATTTCCGGATCAATCAATTTCGATACGCATTTGGCGTTCGGGTCAGGCGGTGCATAGTCTCAGAGGGGTTCTCGCCGAACTGCTCCCTGTAATACATGCTAAACCGGCCCACGTGGGTGAATCCCCACTTCAATGCAACCTGTGTCACGGATGTGTCAGGAGCCCATCGAAGCAGGTCTTCGCGAGCATGGTTGAGCCTCGTCATCCTCAGATAGGCCATCGGAGAGGACTGGCGGAACCGGTTAAAGGCGAGGAACAATGAGCGCGCGCTAACCCCAGTGACCCGCATCAGGTCGCTGATCGAAACATCCTCGTGCGCGTTCGCCCGAATATACTCCTCCGCCAGCTTGACCTGACGAGGGGCCGCTATATTCGTCCTCGCCTCGAGACGGACGCTGTTATTGTGTGGCTGCCCGCAAAGTAAAGCGGTCAGGAACGTATCTTCAAAACTGCGCATGGCAATAGGCGAATGCAAAAGCGAATCCCGGTTCACGAGTTCGGATAGGAGAAATTCGGTCAAATTTCTCAAGGTGGCGCCATTCCCTCGGTCCATGTTGAACGAGAGATCAAACCGGATCCGGCCCTTTACCGATCGGCCGGTCAAAACTCTTAGATGATCTTTCAATTTTTGTTCCGCGACTCTAACGGCAATTGTCTCGAGTCGAGATGTGCTATCGATGATAAACCTTTCGTTCGGGGACGCGACTGCACCGATGCCGGGTTGGGCGATAGCGACATCCTGGCCAAGCCGTAACTCGCGAGAACCGGAGAGCGGCAAAATAACCACGAAGATTTGCTCAAGTTCGCCTGCGTCGACGTGGCTCGCCTCGTTGATAGATGTGCAGATTACACCGAGACTGCGCAGGCGATTATAGGACACCTTGGCAGAGAAGTTATTTACTGATTTGTCTATCCAGAATCGATGACCCTGGAACTTCTGAGACATAGCCTCGCGCATTTGGTCAACATCGTGAAACACCCGCGTATTGTCGGCGGGCCAAAGAACGGATCTATCGATGAGCGCTGAGTCCATCATCTTCCGGCTTGAGCGGATTGCACCTCGTGATGCAGGCGCTAGGTTGCGTTGGCACTTGGCGTTCCTGCATCGTCATCCCAGCTCTGTTGGGCGTAGTAATGATGGAACATCACCCGTTCCTTGGCAATGGTAGATATTAGGAATCTGGTAGTTCTACATGTCATGGTTGAAGATGCTGATGTTGGACCAGCCGATGTCATTGCCCCAAATGACAAGAATGTTCGGCCGCTTGGTCTGTTGGGTGTCTGCCGCTGTTACGCCAGCGATGGCAAACGCCATCACGACAACCCCAAACCTCACGAACCGGTAACCGATTGCAACCCATCGAGCCGCCTTCCAAACGGGTCCATTCGAGCGCATACCCCCCAATCGTGGTAACTCTAATTTTGCAGGGGCCGTGGGGTAACTGGTACTATTGACAGATGGAGGCAGATAAATTGACAGGGCGCGAAGGCACCTAGCTCACCGAGGTCGCGGAATCAAACAAGCAACCGGCTTTGGCATTCCTGATAGCTTTTGGCAAGTCGACGACCATGTTCGGTTTGATGACGTATCCGAGAAAATAAATATGTGAAGATTCTTTGTATTAGAAATCAATAGGCTATTCAGACACAAAAAATATTTATCTCTAATATTTGCTGCAGTGTCGGCAAGCCCCGGTCGTTTCCACCATCACCCTCGAAGAGATCAAGTTGAAGGAGCGCCGGAACACTGGAATTTTCATGGTTCACTCTCACCTCGCAAAGTAGTTGCGCCGACACGCAATACGCGTGTCGTATGATTCAATGCGATTGGTGAGAAGGCCGATCTTGTATCAACTTCGGATCAAAATATTCCACCCTTCGCTACCGAAGATCTACAGGCGGATCGTCATTTCCCTCAGAGCGCTACAAAGGTATACTAGCGAGTGGTACCAATCCGGGGGGCATGTCAGTTGGTGACCCGCTGCCCCGGACGAAGCGTGAGGCCGACGACATAGCCGGCTGACGGCGATTGCACCACGGTTTGGTCGAGGTCATGCTGCGGCTGGATGGAGGAACTACAATCTGGCTGGCAACTTCGAGTGTGAATCGCGTTGCGGAAGAGGGCTGGACGAATGAAATGCAAAGTCAATAAGTCGTTTGCGTTTGCCATTGTTGGCCTGGTGCTCGCCGGGTGCATCAGCCCACCGGAGCGCAACGCGGTGCCCAAGGCGCTCGTCGAGCAGGCACAAATTAAGGAATACAAGGACATACGGTTCTGGGGCGACGGGGTGCCATCTTCAACTATGGTCGAGGAATTTGTTGCGCAGATCCGGGCGAAGGTCGAGCGAAACCGTAAACAGGGAAAGACAACCCATCTCAGCATCCTTTCGCTTTCCGGCGGCGGCTCAGACGGCGCTTTTGGAGCTGGGTTTCTGGTCGGCTGGAGCGAAGCGCGGACGCGGCCTAGTTTCGACGTTGTCACCGGGGTCAGTACGGGGTCGTTGCTCGCGCCGTTCGCATTCCTTGGTAGCGCGTACGATCAACAACTCAAGACCGTCTTCACTACGATCACGACCCGCGACATTCTTGAAAAGGACATTCTTCGGGGGCTACTTGGAGGGTCCGCGATCGCAAATAGCCGACCCCTGTTCCGGCTAATTAGCAAGTATTTCGACCAGTCGATTATGGCCGCTGTTGCCCGCGAACATCGCAATGGCCGGCGCCTTTATATCGGAACCACGAACAACGATGCCCAGAGGCCGGTCATCTGGGACATCGGGGCGATCGCGGAGAGCGGCCGGCCGGACGCGCTTAACTTGATCCGGAAGATCCTTCTGGCGTCGTCATCGGTCCCGGGAGCCTTTCCACCGGTGCAGCTCATTGTTCATGCCGACGGAAAACAATACGACGAACTCCATGTCGATGGTGGCGTCACCGGCCAGGTGTTTCTTTATCCAGGCGAGTTCAAGCTCGCCGCGCTGACTCGGCGGCTCGGCGGCGGCGTTACCCAGACCGCCTTCATCATCCGCAACGGCAAGATCGCTCCGGAGTGGAAAAAATCCAAGGCTGAGCTGTTCTCGGCGGCGGGGCGCGCGATCTCAACGCTGATCAAGTATCAGGCGAACGGCGATCTGATCAAACTCTACGGCATCACGCGCCGCGATGGGATTAAGTATCGCCTTGTCCATATCCCGGCCTCATTCGACGTTCCGGCCACGGAACTGTTCGACAAGAAACAAATGAACGCGCTTTACAATGTCGGCTACCGGCTGAGCCGCAACGGCTATCGGTGGGTGACGACGCCGCCCGGGCTGCCGGTCCGGTGACGATAATAGCCGGTCGGCCGAAATGGGCCGAAGGCTATGTATGTATCTCTCAATCGCGCGACGCGAGCTGTGGTTCCATTGCACCTCTATTGTATTCCTTTTCAGTCCCAGCAGGTCACTCAATATCTCCGATACCAAAGCTCAATCGGGGTCTTGCCAGGAGCACTCGCATCGTCAAGGGCGATTGCCGCTCTCGAGATCCAGCACGACAAGATGCAGGCTCGGATTGTGCCGCCCCGGAACCTGGATCGCCAAGAGCCAGCTGTTCTTGCTGGGCTCAAGCGCGGCATAGAGTGTGTGTTCGCCCGTTGTGACCGCTAAAAACCGTGTCATGGCATTTATTACCGACCGTACTATCAGGGGAACACCGTAGTCTACATCATCGTCGAGTAGTCGCCTTCAATTGGCGTAGATGATGTTCCGAAGGATGCCGACAAAACGGTATTGGTCAGGGATTAGCGAAAGCAGAAACCCAAGGCGAAATCGAACAGGCGATGGAAGCCCGCGAAAGCGGGACAGGACGAATGCCCAGCTACGGCTGAAAGTTGATTACACGCATGCCTCGGGGCGTTCGGTAAAAACGCAAGTGGATACGACCGTTTATCGGCAGGCGCAAATCAAAACGCCGTTGTTCGAACCCTTCAGGGCATTTCGGTCCGAGACTGCTGTATTCACGGTGAGCGAAGTCGCGGGACGGACTGACGCAAATCGGGCGAAATTTCGCCGCCTGATTTGGCCAGACCCTTTTGCCAAGCTTCTGCCGAGCAAAAAAGTAGTACTTGTGTAGAGGCGGCAGCTGTCGGCGGATCAATACCCGGCAGGTATTGACCGGAATCTCGTACCAGCCTCGGGTGATAAAGCGTTGGTCCTCCCAGCGAGCGATGGCAACCTCAATCGCTTGATTCGCGCCAGTGCAGGCAACGAATTTGGCACTCGCTTTGGGTACGCTCGATATGACAAATGCGGCCGCTACGGGAAGCAACACCAACAGCCCGATTGAGGGCTTACTAATCCCAATCACCGCATACCTCCCTGCAACCACGCGCGTTGTTTATTTTTACTTGTTCATTTCTTACTTGCGCAAGGTCGAAATGGTAACCGATATGGTTGGAAACTCATAGGCGAAACTAAAGTTATGGTTAACCAGAAAACCTTGATCTACCGCCAACGGTTATACCAAGTCCCGCTGAATGAGTTTCGGTGCGCCGTCGGCGCTTATCGGACAGATTGGCCTCGAAGGGATCAATCAGAACCTTCATTACCGCTGGTCGAAGGAGTTCCTGGAGGCCGGCAAGAAGAGGCTTGCGGGTGACACCGCGCGGGAGGCGAGCTCGGCGGAGGTGAAGGGCCTGCGTCGGCAAGCGCGGGGGAGCTCAAGGAGGGTGTCGCGGTCGGAGGACTTACTGCGCGGCCGCTACACGACGAGCAAGTCGACCGTGCAGGCCATAAAGCCCTCCATGGTCATCGGCGGCCTGCTGCGCGACGTCTTTCGGATTAAGAACCTGCTCGACATGGCAATGCTTCTGGTCAGTCTCGCCACGCTGCTTGCGCTTGTTCTGGTATTCGC